>JAGRAG010000334.1:0-5492 GCA_020435025.1 Bdellovibrionales bacterium
CTAACCCGTAAAGAGTTAATTCAATTGAATTTTTTAGCAACTCTCGTCGGTCTTGGTGCTGGATTTGCGGCTATCGGCTTTCGGTATATGATTGGAGCTTTTCAAAACATCACTCTTCATAATAAATTTGACTATAACTTAATTTCTCCTCTTGGACATGTGCGGGGCGAATGGATTTTTGTTATTCTTCCCGCGGGACTGTTGTTGTCTAATGTTATCACTCGATTTTTCGCTAGAGAGGCTACGGGGCATGGGGTGCCTGAGGTCATCGAATCTGTTTGGACAAAGTCGGGCAAGATGCGAAAGAGAGTTGTCGCAGTTAAGGCGATTGCCTCAAGTATCACGATCGCCTCTGGTGGATCAGTTGGTCGTGAGGGACCCATTGTTCAGATAGGTTCTGCTTTTGGTTCAGCCATTGGTCAGATTTTAAAAATGAAACCCAAAATTATGAAAACTCTGGTTGGCTGTGGAGCTGCCGGAGCTGTTGCCGCAACTTTCAACACCCCAATAGCTGGTGTGATTTTTGCGATTGAGGTGATTGTACTTGAGCTAAAAACAAAGTCTTTCGTTCCTTTGGTGATCTCCTCTGTTTTTGCGACAGTTGTTTCAAGAGTTTATATTGGTAATGAACCGGCTTTTTTTGTGCCTGAGTATGCACTCAAAAGCCCTCAGGAGCTTCTGTTTTATATGTTGTTAGGGATTTTATCTGGGATCGTAGGGGTCTTGGTTATTAAGACCCTTTACGGAGTTGAAGATTTTGTAGATAGTATAAAAGCACCGTTTTGGACCAAGCCGATTGTGATAGGCTTAATGTTAGCAGGGATGGGTCAGTACTTTCCTGAAATCTATGGAGTGGGATACGAGACAACATCTCAAGTTTTACAACAAAATAGTTATTTTACACTTATGTTTTCTCTTGTTTTTTTGAAAACGATTGCAATGAGCTTAACCATTGCTGCCGGAGGATCGGGAGGGGTTTTTGCCCCTTCTTTATTTATTGGCGCTATGTTAGGTGGAAGTTTTGGTGTGATCGTAAATCAGTTTTTTCCGGATTTTACAGGCTCTTATGGTGCCTATGCACTTGTGGGAATGGCGGCCATGTTTTCAGCAACAGCAAGAGCAACCTTTACTGCGATTGTTATTCTCTTTGAGATGACATTAGATTATTCCATTATTTTGCCGTTAATGTTTGTCTGTGTGGCAGCGGACCAAACGGCATGGGCTCTCTCAAAAGACACAATTTATTCGATGAAGCTCAGGAGAAAAGGTTTGAACTTTGTAACTGACATCTCAGCTGATGTTATGCAGATGACTTGTGTTAAAGATATTATGACGACGGAGTTAGATGTCATTAAGAAAAATATGAGCTTTAACTATGTTGTGGAGAAATTGCTGCCTCACAATCACTCAGCATACCCCGTGGTCGATAGTGACGGAGTGCTGAAAGGGATTGTTACAAAGACGACCTTAGAAAGATACCTACAATTGAATGAAAGTCCTAAAATTGAAGACTTGATGGTCCCGGCTAAGGCTGTAGTTAGTACAGATGAATCTGTTTCGACGGCTTTAGCTAAGATTGAAAAAACAAGAGACCCAAGAATACTAGTTGTAGAAAAAGGATCGCAAAAATTGGTTGGAATAGTCAGCCCCATTGACTTTGTTAGATTGAACTCCAATTATCTGGCCGACCAATCATAATATTTAATTTACATATTTGTGGATTGCTCCAAAAGAAGGTCGTGTACATTTAGCCATTCAATGATAGCTTTGCTGTATTGAATTTTTTCTGACTGATGTTGATATTGATAGTTTAGTAGATTTTTTTCGAGATTAATTAAAATGTCGAGATCTAATTTGCCAAAGTTGTATCTTTTCGTTTCGTCCTCATAGACTCGTTTGGCGATGAGAACTTTTTTTTCAGTAAGCGCCGTCAATTTTTCAGAGCTTAAAACGGACTGAGTTGCATTATTTCGAGACTGAGCTACTTTTTCTAGTGCTAATTTTTTATCAAGCTGTGCCTGCGCTCTCTCAAGGATAGCCTTTTTCCTAAGGGCTTGGGAAACACTATCTGAGATTGGAAATTGTAAATTAAGTCCCAATATAGCTTCGCTCCTGCTGACTGTTGATGAAAATCGTCGAGACTGATCTATGTCATATCCAGCAATTAAGTTGAGTTCAGGATGAAGCTCTCTGTCCGCCAGAAGAGCTTCCTTCTCTGCAACGGATTCACGGATTTCATATGCTAAATAGAGCCTAGCTTGTTCAGTTTCAAATTTGTGACTATTAAATTTTTGATAAATCTTTTGAAGGGTAGAATCAGTAGTTGATGCGTTGAGGTTTGTTTCCGCTAACTGAGTGACTTTGCGGATGTCTTCGATATAAGTTGATAGCGTTCTTTTCTTTTCTATTAGCTCTTCCTGTCGTAGAAGGACCTGTAGGTGTGCTTTATCAATATCGGTTTTAGTAGCAACGCTTCTTCGGAAGCGGGCTCGAATGTTATTTTCTAAGCGAATCGTCGCTTTCAAGGCTGATTCAGCTAGTTGAGTATCTAGTTGTGCCTTTTTGAAATCTAGATAAACAGAGATGACCTTTTGAAGATAGTCTTCCGTCTTTTCATCTAATTCAAGGTATAGAGCCTTAGAGGTTTCTTGTAGAGCCACTTTTTTTAAACGTGTGTCGCGTCCGAGTAGATTTTTAAATAAATCTTGTTCTATTCTGACTTCAGTAACATCCTCATCACGATCAGGCCTCGAGGTGTCCGTATGACTGACCTTTAATGAGGTTCCGGTAGTTACAATATCTTTAGAAAGAGAACCCGTTAGGATAGAGCTTCCACCTGATTGAGCTGGATCTCCAAGTCCTTTCTCCGCATCAACGGCCAGAGTGACCCCGCTGTTAGGAAGTCCTTCATCAATCGTCGTTACGATTTTTTCTTTTTCTTTAGCAAGAATCTGATATTCAGGATCATGGGTTTGTGCTCGCTTTAAAAACTGTGACAAGGTCAGCTCGCTTGCGTTGAGGGATTTGCAAAAGAACAGAGAAATGAAAATACTAAAAAAGAAAGGTTTCATTGGGAGTCCCCGCTCTTGAGCGCTCTAAGTTGGGCATAGAAACTATACAGGCAGGGAACCAGTAATAGCGTGACAAACATACCAAATAGAAGTCCCCACCCCATGGCTAACATCATTTCCGAAAGCATGGAATCATATCCTCCAAAACCGTAGGCAGTTGGTATGATTCCTGCGACGGTCGTTAATGTTGTTACGACCACAGCGCGAAGCCGCGTCGAGGTGACCTCCGCAATGCGCACTATGAGTTGATTAAAATTGTTTACTTTGTCTTTAAAAGCCTCATTGAGAATGTCTACAAGAACTATAGAATCGTTGACGACAACGCCAATCATACCAAGGGCTCCAACAACGGCAAAGAAGCCGTATTGGTTCATGCCCTGAAGCCAAAACGCGAAGATGGATCCAATAAGCCCGAATGGAATGATCGCCGCAATTAAGAGTGGAGACCAAACAGAGTCATACAAAAAGACCAATAATACAAAAATGAGAGATATAACTAAAATGATTGAAAGAGTGAACTCGGATTGAGACTCCCTTGAGTCTTCAATTTCTCCACGGAAAACAATATTGGCAGAAGGAATGCCTTCGGTGACTTGATGGAAAATTTTATTCTCTAAATAGTCTGCAATTTCTAAGGGTGTGATTTTTGCTTCACTTTTAAGATCAGCATAGACCATGGTTGTTCTTTTAAAGTTAACCCTCTGAATGTTAGATGGTTTTTTCCCTTTGACAACTTGAACTATATTTTTAATAGGAACTAAGTAGTTGCTGTTATTTGCTACGGTTAAGTTTGTCAGTTCGTCAATGCTTTCCTTTGCAGCATTTAAGCTCGTCAGACGAACATCTACTTCTTCAACGCCGGAATTTAAAGTATAAAGAATATCTCCTTCAACATAGGCTCTTAAAACTGAAGAAAGCTGGTTGAAATTGACTCCCACTTGGCTGGCATCATTAGTTTTAATTTCCAAACGGTATTCATTCTTTGAAATTGGCCGCTCAATTTCCACTTCCGACAAGTAAGGGAGTTTGTCTAGTTGAGTCTTAAGTCGCTCTGCAATCAAATTTCGATGTTGATCATCTGATTCCTGAATTTCTATTGCAATGGCGCTACCACTATCTGAGCCCCACCGGCTCTTATAAAGTTTAATTTGCTTATATTCTTTAAAGGTTTCAAAAGTTTTTTCCCATTCGGAAAACATAGCGTTTAGGGTTAGATCACGTTCATCGGGAGGAACGACTTCAACTCTCAAAGATGCTTCATTTTCTCGAACTTCTCCACCTCTTCGACTTTGGCCGATTGTTGTAATGGTTCCAACGACGTATTTATTGGAATTAAATATATCTTCGATTTTGCGAACGGATTTCGCAGTTTCAAGTCGAGTGGAGCCTTCGGGAACGACAACTTTGACTCGAAAATCTTTCGACTCCTCTCTAGGAAACATTACATATTTAAGTTTTGTAGAAAAAATGTATGCGGACGCAAGAATAAGAATCAAAAAACAGGAAATGACTAGAGTTCGAAAATTTAAAATACGAACAACGGTTTGAATATAGATGTTTTCAATAACATGAATAAAATTTTCTCTGAATTTTCCGAATTTTTTGGGAAATTCAAACTGTTCAAGCCAAATTTCTATTTTCATTTTGTGGGCCATATGGCTTGGAAGAATAAAAATGGATTCAATGAGACTTGCAGCGAGCATGCAAAAAATTATAGCAGGAAGGTACTTAACAAACAGGCCGAAACGCCCACTAAAAAAATATAGAGGTATAAAAGCGGCACAAGTTGTTAGAATACTAGCTACGATGGGACTAAATACTCGTGCTGTTGATGCCACGGCGGATTCTTTGCTGTTGCCTTTTAAATTTCGAATAATGTTTTCAGCAACAATAATGGCATCATCGACAACAATACCTAACACAACGATAATTGCAGCTAGAGTCATATTATTAATTGTATACCCAATTACAAAAGCAAACATAAGAGTAAAGGCTAATGAAAAGGGTATTCCCATGGCCACCCACACTCCAGAGCGAAAATCGAGAAAGAAAAATAAAATAAAAACAATTAAGATAAATCCGATAGCTCCGTTGGTTCCAATGATCGAAAGACGATTTCGAACATCGAAGGACTCATCATCCATTAAGACGACCTTCATTCTAGCTTGACCATTTTGCTTAGAAAACCGATCGACAAAGCCGATTACGGCTTTTTGAGCAGTTAATATATCTGTGTTCGAGCTCTTTTGAATATTAAGAATAATGCCTTCATGCCCATTAATCTTTCTTACTGTCGTTGATTTCTCAAAACTCTGTTCAACACTTGCCATTTGAGAGAGCCGAATTTTTTGTCCTTCAAAGCCACTCGAAATAATGACTTGTTCGAGAGATGAGACAGAGTCAAGTTCAGAGACAATTGTG
>JAGRAG010000334.1:5513-6431 GCA_020435025.1 Bdellovibrionales bacterium
CTCTGTCTTCAAGGTTACCAATGGGCCTTCGAACATGTTTTTCTGTGATCTGGTTGCGAACCTGATTCATCGAGATTTCATACTGCTTTAGCCTCTCCGGCTTTATTTGAATTTGAAGCTCTGGTCTAAGATACCCTTGAGTCTCGACTCCACTAATTTCTGGAAGAGAGAGAATCTTGTCTTTAAATGCTAAAACGTATTTTTGAAGTTTTGAGCGGTCGGCTGGTGTCAGTAACTCAATGTCTTCAAGGTACATTCCGATATCTATAATTGCCTTTTCTGAACTACGGAACTGCCTGTAAGTGGGTTCGTCGGCCTCTCGAGGAAGATCAGCAGAATCCACTGCGTCTTTGACCTCTTGAATTTTCTCTTGAAGATTGGGCATTCGTGGTTCGAAGGACACAAATAGTGAACCGTTTCCATAAGAAGAAGAACTGGTGACCTCTTCAAGCCCCGTGATCCCTTTTAATTTTTCTTCAATCGGTTTAGTGATAAATAGCTCAACGTCCTCAGCTGAAGCCCCGGGGTATCTGACGGAAACACGAACAGATTCCATGGCAAATTCCGGCATTTCTTCTTTACCAATTTGCTTCCAAAAAACGACTGATGACAAGATGATCCCAAACAGGACGACATTGGCAACAACGGGACGACCAGCAAAGTAGGAAATCAGGTGCTTCAAGAACTCTCCGATGCAAGCTAATAGGACCAGTAAAATTTGTCTCGATTCATCGAATGACCGAGGAACGCATCAATTTTAAACGAAGTTTGCAAAAGGTGCCAGCTATCAAAGGGTGCCAGCTTCTCTTTCGGGACGCGGCGCGGTCGAAGCGACTGCGCTGCGTCCCGAAAGAGAAGTTGGCACCTTATGATCGGGCACTTTTTGAAAAGAAATGAGAAAAGTTGTATGCGCTCTTT
>JAGRAG010000335.1 GCA_020435025.1 Bdellovibrionales bacterium
ATGCAGAAAATAGCTTCATCTGTAAAAAAAAAAATGAAACGAGCCGATGATATTAAACTTGAGTTAGAGGAGATGCTTTTAACGATCCCGAACCTATGTCATCACTCAGTTCCTATCGGCAAAGATGAAACTGAAAATGCGGTCGTTCGAGAAGTCGGCACACCTAAAAAATTTGGTTTTGTGGCTAAAGACCATTCTGAATTGGGTGAAAAGTTAAATGTTTTAGATTTTGAGCGAGCGGGAAAGGTCACCGGAGCGAGGTTCACTTTTTTAAAAGCTGCTGGAGCTCAATTAGAACGAGCTGTTGCGATGTTCATGGTGGATACCCATGTAGCAGAGCACGGTTATACAGAGATTATTCCGCCTTATATTGTGAATTCCGATAGTTTGCGAGGAACAGGCCAGTTTCCTAAATTTAAAGAAGATGTTTTTCATCTTGAGGGAACGGATTATTATTTGATTCCTACATCGGAAGTGCCAGTAACAAATTTGTTTCGTGATGAAACCTTAGATGAGGAACAACTTCCCTTACAGTTAACGGCATTTTCACCAAATTTTCGTAGCGAAGCGGGAAGTTATGGTAAAGATACAAAAGGCCTTATTCGCCAACATCAGTTCCATAAAGTAGAACTAGTGCACTTTGTTCATCCAAGTAAGTCAGAAGAAGCACACGAGCAACTAACGGGACACGCGGAGAACATCTTAAAAAAGCTAGAGCTTCCTTATCGAGTATCCGCACTTTGTACAGGTGACATAGGGTTTGCTGCAACAAAGTGCTATGACTTGGAGGTCTGGTTGCCTGGGCAAAGTGCTTATCGAGAAATCAGTTCTTGCTCCAATTTCTGGGACTTTCAGGCACGGCGGGCGAACATCAGATTTAAAGCGGCGGGCACAAAAAATAAACCCCAGTATGTTCATACTTTAAACGGATCTGGATTAGCTGTGGGAAGAACGGTTGTTGCTATTATGGAAAACTACCAACAAGAAGATGGAAGTATAGAGGTGCCTGAAGTTCTTAAGCCTTATATGGGTGGAAAATCCGTTATCTCCTGAAGTAAATAGGAAATTCATATATGACACTGACTCAATTGCAATATGTTGTCGCATTAGATCGATTTCGAAATTTCCATCGAGCGGCGGATCATTGCAATGTTACGCAGCCGACTCTTAGTGCGCAGTTGCAAAAGTTAGAAGAAGAGTTGGAAGAAATTTTATTCAACCGAAGCACGCAACCCATTGAACCGACAGAGGTGGGGATTTGGGTAATCGAGCAAGCAAAACGTGTATTATTCGAGGCCGAAAAAATAAAAGAAGAAGTTGGTCAGGAGCCGGGGCAAGTGCGAGGCTCCTTAAGAATTGGCGTTATCCCGACTATATCTGCCTATCTTATGCCGCTGTTTTTTGAAGCTGTTTATGAAAAGTATCCGAATTTGGTCGTGGAAATTTCTGAGTTAACGACCCCCAATTGTTTGCAGGCCCTTGATCGCGAAGAAATTGATGTGGCGATCTTGGCAACGAAAGAAGACCGCAAAAAATATTTTCAAGAGACACTTTACGACGAAGAGATGTTTTTGTTTTTTAATAAAAATCATCCCTTACTGGCTAAAGAAGCGGTTGCGTCTGACGAGTTAGATCCGAAAGAGCTTTGGGTGCTGGAAGAAGGACATTGCTTACGTGACGAAGTTTTAAAGGTGTGTCAGCTTCGTACGACAAGTAAAATGCGGCCAAAGAATCTCATGTATAAAGTTGGCAGCCTAGAATCCTTGCGATATTTAGTCGAAGAAAGTTATGGATACACGTTGCTACCAAAACTTGCGACATTAAAGTTATCCTCCCGGGAAAAGAAACTTCTAAGACCCATCACCGGCAACCCAGTTCGCTCGATTGTATTAACGAAAAACAAGCACAATTTAAAATCTCGGCAAATCAATGCTTTTAAAGAAGTTCTTCTTGAGAAAGTTCCTGAGGGAACAGGCTTATAATATAATTTGAAATACTATTTTTTATAGCTGCAGTTGCGCCGTCATTGGGTCATGTCCAACTTCGGCATTTCCAAGGGCAAGATTGATTCGAGAAAGCAGCTCCTGTTCAGCAAATTCTTGAACCTGAGGAATGTTCAAGCGAATGGCATCTAATAACGTGACAAGCTCGTAAACCGGGGGACAGCTTTTATAGAGTTGCGGTGCTGTCGAAAAAAGGGGAGTGATGGACTGCCCGAGCACCTCTCCTTCCGGAGTGGGCCAAACATAAAAATCCTCGACTTTATTTTGCCTAAAATTTTTGCTAATCGGTGGCGCCGAGTGGGCGGTGACCACCCCATGGGATATGGCGCCAATTTCAACGGGATAAAAGTACTTTACTCCATATAGCAGAAACTCAACCATCGCTAACCGGTCCGGCTTTCGAGTCTCATGGATTAACTTTGACTGGATGAGTCGCCTAATGCTGTGACCCACTTCGGTGGCGGAAAGGCCTAACTCAAAAGCAAGATCGATCTGACGATAATGGCGAGCCGCAGGGCTTAAAAACCGAAAAAGAACGAATAAATCTTGAGGCCGTAAGTTTCTGTGAATTCGCACATAGGGAATCTATACCTTTTAATGCGTTTTAGAAAATGCATTACGCAGGACGCACAACCTAAAAAGGAAAATAGATAAAGCAAAATATAAAAAGCAAAACTCAAAACATAATTTAAAAACAATGTAATTCTAGTAGGTTATACAAAAATAATGCCGTGGGTGGCATGAATACCCGTACATGGATAGGTAGCCAGCAAGTGAAGTTCACATTAATGTAGGCTTTGAAGGGTTGTTCACAATTTTCTTTTGGGGAAGGAGTCGCTTAATAATTAAGCAGTTCGGAGTGAAATGACAGCTGAGTGAGGAATCTGAACACCTAGAGAACCCGCCACTTTCCCGGTCTTGCTCATTTATTAAATAGGATGTTAAATCAATACAAGATTCGAGGTCGAGGGTGGCTGATCCGAGAAATGGTGGAATTGAAAGTTGTCTTAAATCAAATCCAATTGATGAATATAAAAAAATTCAAATAAATGGTTTCGAGCAGCAAATCTGGATTCGAGGCGATGACGTCTCTAATCCCCTATTGCTGTTTTTACATGGTGGCCCGGGACACCCGCATATGCACCTTGCTGGGGCAGAGACCGATCTTTTAGTTAAACATTTCACAGTTGTGCAGTGGGATCAGCGCGGTGCCGGGGCCTCCTTCGTGGAAGATATTGATCCCAAGTCCCTAACCATAGAACAAATGGAAGAAGACGCCATAGTTTTGGTTAAAATGTTGCTGAAGAGATTTAGACAAAAAAAAATTTATCTTTTGGGACACTCGTGGGGAAGTTATTTAGGTATAAAAGTCGTACATGATGATCCAGATCTTTTTCATGCTTTTGTCGCAATTGGGTTGGTAACAGACATGATCTCTGGCTATCAAGAAATGAAAAAAATTTTGTTAGATGATGTGGCCAAGCGAATAAGTGAACTAGGTACTGCTGGTGATCATGGCAATAATAAAGAGTTGATTTTAAATGCTCGAGATAAACTTGAGAAATTTGATATTAAAGCCATCGTAAAGGCCAGAGATTGGAACGGGTTTATTAAATACTATTTTAATCCGAGAACCGAGCTTGGCTTTCCTTATACTTTAAAAGACCTCAAGGGGTACAATCCACATATATCAAGTAAAAAGGAGATTCATCAGTACAACGTTCATGTGGACAAAGGAATGAAGTTAGCGGAAAACTTATTTTTCGATGTGCTTTCAAGAAGATTAACGGAAGAGGTCAAAGAGTTAAAAGTTCCTATTTTTACGATTCTTGGACGGCATGATTACAACATCAATCCTCATGCAGCTGAGCGATTTATGAACCGTTTAATTGCGCCTTGTAAGCATACATTTTGGTTTGAGAACTCTGCCCATATGATCACCTTTGAAGAACCTGAACGATTTCAGAAAATCATGCTAGAACAGGTGCTACATTTACAGGGTTGTCTTAAGTAAGTCAGGAATTTGTGCTAAATAGACATATCCAATTCTGATCGAAGTCATTTGCTATCCCAATATAAGGAGATTAAAGAATGAAGCCGAAATTTTTTATGACTCAGTCCGAATTAAGAAGTTGGTTTAGCGAACAACATGAAACCTCAGCAGAGATTTGGATCGGATTCTACAAAAAGAATTCAGGTAAAACTTCGGTTACTTATGCCGAAGCCGTGGATGAAGCGCTTTGTTTCGGCTGGATTGATGGAATCAGAAAAAAAATTGATGAATATAGGTACACAAATCGATTTACCCCTCGTCGCAAAAAGAGCAATTGGTCCAACAATAACATTGAAAATGTAAAACGTCTTAAAAAGGCTGGTAGAATGACACCCTCTGGGCTAAGAGAAGTTGATCGAGCAAAAGCGGACGGAAGGATTAAGTAAATGAAATGGCGGGATCTATTTTATATTGACGATGGTATGTAGGCTCGTAAGTATCATATAATATCAGTTTGATTTGATTATAAGCAAAAGCAGAAATGATACGCCCACAATGTGCTAGTTGAGTTTCCTTTCAATCGGTGGCTAAAATTCTGATGTCGTCAGCTAGTTGTGAAAGTTATTTTTTTAATTTCTTTTTTGTTATTAGGATCATTAATGGCGATTGCTAGTTCGATTCCACTTTATCCGCAGAATTTGTTAGAATGGCTGCAAGAAATATGGAAGTGTCTTTGCCCTTCGAGCAATCTCAGGAAGGTTTTCGAGATATACTAAAAATGCTAATTGCAAATCCATTTGGTTACGACAAAACAGCATCGTGCTCGCTCAGCCTCGATTCTCTCGGCAGCTAAAATTTTAGCATCACGCTAAAATTTTCCGAACTCGCATATTGAGTCAGATCACCCGTTCAGGCCAATAAAAAAAGGCTAATCGCTAATCCCTTTGGGATCATCAATTAACCTTTAAATGGCGGGCACGAGTAGATGACTTTATAACTAAGTGCCTGGCAATTGTAGCTTTTGGCAATCTAATTTTCGATCAATTTGAGTCATTTTAATAATATTAATACGAGTTAAAAATAATATATAATTAGGTAATTTCAATATGTTATTAATAAAATTGTTTATTAAAATGAGTTATGTTATAATATATAACTATGAATATAACCAGAAATAGAATTAAGAATATCGGTAAGAAACTACGAGCATTAGACTCTAGCAGCAGTTTAAATAGCGAAGATCTTATGGCATTGACCCGTTGGCGAGACTCTCATGGTTCGAGTTTAAATTATATTTTGAGACTATTAGAAAAAGATCTTAGTCAGCATGGGTTAACGAAAGACGAGTTTTCAATAACTCAAAGGCTGAAAAGAATATATTCTATCAAACTCAAACTTACCCGATTTGAAAATATGCAGTTATCTATGATGGATGATATCGCAGGTATAAGAGTAATTCTCAGTCAGCTTAGGGACGTCGATTGGCTTTTTAATCATCTAAAAGAGAAAAAGTTTAAATACACTCTACTAAAAGTTAACAACTACGTTTCAGCACCCAAGCCTGATGGGTATAGAAGTATTCACCTTGTCTACAGAACTAGTAAGTCGCCAGAAGTGCAAATAGAGGTGCAGCTTAGAACACATTTACAACATGTATGGGCAACAGCGGTTGAAGTATTCGGTACAATCGTAAAGACCTCATTTAAAACCGGTGATGGTGAAAATGAATGGAGAGAGTTTTTTAAGCTATTATCGTCCAAGTTTTCGCTCAAAGAATTGCGACCCGTTCTAAAAGAGCATGAACTTCTCTCCAGCTCCAAGCTCACATCTTTATTAATTAGTAAAATTAAAGACCTAAATGTTATTGAAAAGTTAAATGCATACACCTCTTGTTACCATTCAGACTGGGAAAAACAAAGAGGCAAGGGGCGCATGGGAAAATATGCATTATTGATTTTAGATAATATTAAAAACACAACTAGCGTGGAGTTTTATGCTGAAAAAGATCGGCTGAAGGGACTACAAAGATATTCTGAACTAGAGAAGGATCATATTGAAAATGAGAGCATTAATACGGTCTTTATATCAGTTGATAATATGAATAAACTAATAGACGCATATCCCAATTATTTTATGAACACCAAAGATTTGATAAATTATCTCTCGGATATAGTTTTGGGGAACTTTTAAATTTTATTGGCGGAGAGCAAGAGATTATTCGCTCGCATCGTGCTCGCTCAGCCTCGATCCTCTCGGCAGCTAAAATTTTAGCGTCCTGCTAAAATTTTCCGAACTCGCGCATTGGGTGAGAACACTCACTCAAGCCATAAAAAAAGGATTCATAGCTAACCTCTGCGAGGTCATCTATGAATCCTTAAATGGCGGAGAGCAAGAGATTCGAACTCTCGGAACCCGCAAAGGTTCGCCGGTTTTCAAGACCGGTGCTTTCAACCACTCAGCCA
>JAGRAG010000336.1 GCA_020435025.1 Bdellovibrionales bacterium
GTCCCGAAAATTTAACCGGGAACCTTCCTTTTGTAGGCGGTACCTACTAAGTTAGGGGCTTCTTAAATAAGGAGTTTGCATTGATTCGTCTTGTATCTGTTTTTTTTATCGTTACTGTTTTGGGGTTATTTGGTTGTCAGTCGGCCTCAAAAAAAGAGACTTCTTCTGCGGAAGATATCTCTTTTTCGGAATTTCAAAAAGTTCTGTCACCCCGATCGCGTCTGTTTCCGCAGTCGGGAGGAGCGGATTCGCTTCTTTTGATTGCTCTGCCGGGCGATGCGTACGCCAAATTGTATTCTTTAAATCATGCGACCCGAGAGTACAGTTTGAAGTATGATGCCGGTCAAAATATACGAGGACTTTATCGTGATCGCGCCGATAAGAATTACTACTTTTCTAAAGACAATAATGGCGACGAAAACTATGAAATTTATCTTTTTCATCCCACGACAGAAAAAGCAGAAAAGGTCTTTGGTCATGAAAAGCGACAGGCCACCATCATGGATTCTTCGGCAGATGGAACGCGACTTTACATTAGTTCGAATTATAAAAATAAAAAGTCTTATCAAATTTACGAGTTGCTGCTCGGCACAGGGAAGGTGACACAGTTGACCCATGGCAAATATAATTTTGTTGATGGTGTTGCCGATCCTAAAGGAAGATATCTTGCACTCACTCAGCTATTGGGGGGAAATGAAAGCCATCTCTATCTTTTAGATTTGCGAACAAAAAATCTAAGAAAGCTTTTTGGGAAAAAAGGAACCAAGTACTTTCCCTCATTTTTCCACCCTACATCTAATGAGCTGTATTTGAATACCGATGCAGAAATGGATCGGATGGCTTGTGCCAAAGTAGAATTAAAAGAGCCCAAGAAGTTAAAAATGGTTTTGGTCAATGAGACCAAAGATCTTCAATGTTATTTTTATGCCAATAACTCTGTCTCGTTGGTGGTTAGCACTTATGATGGACGCATTGACGTCAATCTCTATCATGATGTTTTGGCGAGACCGATTGAGATTCCGTTTCCAAAACGAGCTATGATTTCTCAAGTAGCATTTGTTCCCAAGTCGAAAGTGGGAATTGCTCGCGTGATGTCATCTGATTCTCCGGGTGACTTTTATCAATTCGATTTGTCTTTGGGAGAAAAATCGGAATTGGTTCGTATCACTCAGTTGAATCAATCAAAAATCAGTAACGAGAGCTTTGCAAAGAGTTATGATTTTTACTATGACAGCTACGACAAAATGCAAATTCACGGAATTGTTTTTGCAAAAAAGGAGTGGGTAGAATCTAAGGAGAAGCGCCCTGTTATTTTGTGGCCTCATGGAGGTCCTGATCATCATGTAAGCCATATTTTTCATCCGTTTTTTCAATATTGGGTTCAAAAAGGATACGTTGTATTTGCTCCTAACTTTCGCGGCTCGACGGGGTATGGAAAGCATTTTGAAACTTTAAATGATCGCGATTGGGGAGGTGGCCACATCAAAGATCTTATTTATGGCAAAAACGCCGTCGGCCAACTTTCTTATGTAGACGCAAATAATATTTTTATTGTGGGAGCCAGCTTCGGAGGATACTCCACCTTATCAGCGATTACCCAGTATCCGACCGAATTTAAAGGTGCCGTAGCGATGGTGGCACTGGCCAATCTTTTTACATTTATGAAATCCATTCCTCCAGATCCTGCTTGGCAAGGGGAGTTTAAGTCCGAAGTGGGAGATCCTGTGCGCGATAAAAAAATGTTTAAAGAAAGATCTCCTTACTTCTATGCTGATCGAATTAAAGTCCCTCTTAAAATTTATCAGGCGGAGAACGACGTTCGTACTGTGAAAGCGGAAATGGATAATTTTGTAGAACAACTGCAAAAACACAAAATCCCAGTTGAGTATGAAGTCTTGGAGAAGGAGGGCCATGCAATAGCTCGAACAGAAAATTGGGAAAAAATCCTTCAAGGAACGGTCGAGTTTCTAAATAAGCAAACACGTTAGTTGTCACGGAAAGGTCACAGAAAATAGTTTCTGTGACCGATCGCTATCTCAGGTTTTTTAAAGAGTCATGTTGTATTAGCGGAAGATTTTTTCGGCGATTTGTAAACCGTTAAGGGCGGCCCCTTTTCGGATATTGTCGGCAACGATCCACATAATCCAGGTTTTTGGGTCTTCTAGATCTCTATGTAGACGGCCTACGAACACAGGGGACTCTCCAGGTTGCGTGTCTTTTTCCAATTGATACTGGTGAGGATAATCTTGAGGATTTTCTTGTTCCATAAATTGAAGGCCAGGGAAATTTTTAAGAGCT
>JAGRAG010000337.1 GCA_020435025.1 Bdellovibrionales bacterium
AGCCAAAATCCGTATTGGCATTTTATAGTTCAACACCCCCTTATTATTGGGCACTGCTCCTGCATTGCAGGCATCACCCCAAGGGGTGAACGCATCCGCTTGCCTGAGCCTCAATAATAAGGGGGTGTTGAACTTTAAAATGCCAATACGGATTTTGGCTTTCTTATTTATAAGATCGAAGCAATAAATTCTTCGGAATTAAGCGCCACAATAGATTTTGTATAGAGATTGTATGACTTTCTGAATGTCTTTATCAGCAATATTATAATAGATGTACTGAGAATTTCTTTCACAATTAACAAGGCCTTCGCTTTTCATTCTTTGTAAAAACTGAGACACGGCAGATTGGGAAGCGCCACAGAGTTCTTCAAGCTCTCCCACTGTCTTTGGTCCATCTGTCAGTTGACAAAGAATCATCAATCTTTGCGGATGGGCCAAAATCTTGAGTGTATGGGCTACACTTTCACACTGTTCTTTGTCTGGAAGGCTTTTAACATTACTCATAGTTAATCTTTAGTAAAAAAGAAAGGGATAGTCAATTTTAACTATAAATTAGCTCCTCCAAAACGACTCAAAATGATACAGGTATTGACATAATCTTTAAAGTACATATTATAAAAACATAATATTAAAAAAATGTAATATAACTGCCGGGTAGGGTAAAAAAGGTGAGGGTATGAGAAAAACAAGGGCATTGATCTCCATTATAAGTGGGATTTTGACACTTGGGGCATCGGCAAAGGAAATGGGCTTTGCAGAAATGTGGCAGAAGGTCCAGTCGGGAGAGGCAAAAATCAGATCCATTGAAGAGTCTTTAGAGATTTCAAAATTAAATAACTCAACGGTTTCCAGGCATTGGCACCCACAGCTGTATATTTCAAGTACCTACGCCCAAAGTGATGATTCAGGATTTAGTCTTTTTGCGAAATTACAACAGAGACAAATTGCCCCAACGGACTTTGATGCTGCGGCCTTAAATCAGTCGTCTCAAGATTATCTTTTTACAACAGGTCTAGGGGTGCGGGTCTTGTTATTTGAAGGCTTTAAATATCAAAAGTTGTCAGATGCCTCTGACTATGAGGTTGAAGCCCAGCAAATCCACTTGGCAAACACCAAAGTTCAAAAGAAAGCGGAGCTGATCGAGGCCTATACTGGGATTTTGATTGAAAAGAAATATCAGCAGGATCTGAAACGCTCTCAGGATCGAATTCAGTCCACAGTTAAAAATTATAAACTGGGGAAAAAGTCCAACCCTGTTGGTTATTCGGGGATCTTAGGACTGCGCGCTTTAGCCAACAAGATAGAAATCAAACTCGGTCAGTCGGAAGCTAAGGTGGCTCAGTTGCGTGGTGAAATAGAATCTTTGGTCCCTGAATTGCCGATGGATTGGGATATTCGCACTGGTACATTTACGGGAATTTTGAAAGATCAGGTTCCTGAGATGTCTCCCGAGTTTCTTAAAAACGTTTCCCTACAGATTCAGATGCGAGAAAAAATGCAAAAAGCAATGGACTTATCTGCGGACTCTCTCAAATCGGCGTATTGGCCTACCTTGGGGGCCTTTGCTGAAACGCAAATGGTTCAAGGTGACAGAGATTCAACGGATGTGAATACTTTGGGCGTTCAGTTGAAATGGAATTTGTATGATCCTGCCACCTTTAACAACCACCAAGTTGCGAAAGCTCGACAAAATCAAGAAAAGTGGATTACAGAAGAGTATCGTAAAAGGGAAACGGCGGGTCGGCAGACTCTCTATTCTTCTTATCCGATTGCCATGAAGAGTCTTGAAACTATGAACACCAATCGAGACCTTCTTGAAGAGCAGGTTCAAGTTTCTAGTAAGTTATTTCGATCCGGTGTTTTAAATGCCATCAACTTAAGCCAAGTTTTTTCTCAATATTGTGATTTGTTATCGAATCTTAAAGAGCTTGAAGAAAAGATTGTAGAACTACACACGCAAACTCTATTAATGACAGCCGGGAGACAATAAGAATGAGTGCACAACAACATCAAAAGAAAATAGGGCTTGCCGGCTATTTAGCGACGGCTTTTGTAAACTCTAAGCTAACTCCTATATCCATTATTGTCAGTTTGCTTCTGGGCCTTGGATCGGTCTTATTGACGCCTAAAGAAGAAGAGCCTCAGATTATTGTTCCGATGATCGATATTCTGACACCAGTTCCAGGACTAGAGGCCGACGAAGTTGAACGGACTGTTACAGAGGTTATCGAGCGATCGGTCAGGGGTCTGGATGGTGTTGAGTATGTCTATTCTATCTCGCAGCCACATGGGAGCTTGACGACGGTTCGATTCCTTGTCGGAGAAAATTTAGAAGACAGTTTGGTAAGGGTTCACCACAAGCTGACTGCGATTCGACACCAGTTACCACAAAATGTAGGGCAGTCGACAATTAAATCTTTTTCTATCGATGACGTTCCCTTTTTAACACTGACCTTTAGCTCATCTCAAAAAGATGATTTTGAGCTAAGACAGTATGTTGCTCCGTTAGCAAGAGAGCTCTCTTCGACACCCAATTTAAGTGACGTGCAACTTCTTGGCGGCAGAAAACGAAGCATTCGTATAGTTGCAGATGTAAAGAAAATGAAAGCTGTAGGAGTAAATTTATCGCAGATTCAACAAGCCCTAATGGCCAATAAGTTTTACTATCCTGTCGGTAAAAATTGGAAGGATTCTCACTTAATGGATGTGGAGGTGGGGGCCCGATACACCAGTAAAGAGGATATTGAAAGCGTCTATGTAGGACAAAGCGGTGGTCGAGTGATTCGAGTCCGTGATGTGGCAGAGGTGCAAGATGGCCCAGAGTATCGAACGAAGTCTTCGCATTTGATCTCTTCTGGAGAAGTTGTACCTGCAGTAACGCTTGTGTTTTCTAAGAAAAAAGGAACCAACGTCGTTGACCTGTCTGAGGAATTGTTAGTCCGTGCGGATTCCTTTTTAAAGTCCATTCCTTCGGATATTAAAATGGAAGTGACACGAAACTATGGAGAGTCGGCAAAGCATAAAAGCTTTGAGCTTATCGAACACTTACTGTTGGCAACAGGATCCGTGGCGTTACTTATTGCGCTTGTGATGGGGCTGCGAGCGTCACTTATTGTATCGATAGCCATTCCTGTAACATTAGCGCTGACTTTGGCTATTTATTACTTTTTAGGTTACACGTTGAATCGGGTAACGCTATTTGCTCTTATTTTCTCAATTGGTATTTTGGTGGACGATGCGATTGTAGTCGTTGAAAATATTGAACGCCATTTGGGTTCACGCAAAAAGGGAAAAAGCTTTTTAAAAACGGTGATCGATGCCGTCATTGAGGTGGGAAATCCCACAGTCCTTGCCACGATTACTGTCGTTGCGGCGATTTTGCCTATGGCTTTTGTGCGTGGTCTTATGGGTCCTTACATGGCACCGATTCCTATTGGTGCTAGTATTGCTATGATCTTTTCTTTGATTGTTGCCTTTATGATTACCCCTTGGGCGAGTGTGCGTATCTTAAAAGATGAAGAACATGAAGATTTAGACAAAGAGGCTCGTGAATCCAAGATGGATCGACTCTATCGTCAGTTTGTAAGTATCTTTTTGTCCAACCGATGGAAGGCTGCAGGCTTTATCTTTGGAGTCTTTTTACTCTTTGCGGGTTCTTTGTCTCTTGTTTACTTTAAAAGCGTTCGAGTTAAGATGTTGCCCTTTGATAACAAAAGGGAGTTTCAGGTACTTTTAGACTATCCTGTAGATACCTCGCTGCAACAGTCGGAGAAGTGGTCCATTGAGCTGGCTCAGCGTTTAGTGGAGCATCCAGATGTCGAAGCTGTTCAAGTCTATAACGGTGAGTCGGCTCCATTTTCTTTTTCAGGAATGGTGAAACACACGTTTTTAAGGTCTTCGGATTATCTCAGTGACATTCAGGTTTTGTTAAAGGAAAAAGGTGAACGGGATCTGTCAAGCCATGATATTATCAATGCACTACGCCCGGAGATTTCCAAGTTTTCAAAAGAGAAAAATGCGGTCAGCAAAGTGTTAGAGATTCCTCCGGGACCTCCTGTTTTGGCGACGATGGTGGCGGAAATTTATGGGCCGACAGATGAGTCGCGTCTTCGATTGGCCAATCGAGTGAAGAAAGTCTTTGAGGAGGAGCCGAGCGTAGTTGACTTGGATTACACTTGGCGTGAAGGAAGAGAGCGGAGCGTTTATCACTTTGATCAACAAAAAGCGGGCCTTTTAGGGGCGCAGGCGCAACAGTTGGCGATGCTTGGAGTATCGAGTTTCTCTGAAAATTATCTTTTCAATTTAGATAAGAAAGAAGGTGCTGAGGAAATTCCTGTCTACTTAAGTCTGAGTCAGGAGGTTCGAAGTGGTGACAACCCATTTGACTATCAAGTGATGAAATCGTTTGATTCTGGTTTGGTAGATGTAGATGACGTTTTAGGGAATATGGAAAAAAAATCAACGAGAGTTCTGTATCGTAAAAATCTTCGTCCGGTTGAGTATGTTATGAGCGAGCTGACAGGAGAGGATGAAGCGCCTGTATATGGAATGTTGAATATCCAACCGAAACTCGATGATATTGAGATGCGGACAGCGGACGTTCCGAGTGTCATCCAAAAACCATTGATCAAGTGGGACGGAGAGTGGTTTATCACCTACGAAGTTTTCCGAGATCTTGGTGGGGCCTTTGCGGTCGTTATGATTCTTATTTATATTCTGGTGGTCGGTTGGTTCAAAAGCTTTACGGTTCCCTTTGTTATTATGGCACCGATCCCTATTAGTTTAATTGGAATCCTTCCGGGACATGCAATGGTTGGGAGCTTTTTTACAGCTACTTCTATGATTGGCTTTATTGCTGGGGCCGGGATCATTGTTCGAAACTCGATCATCCTAGTTGATTTTATGGAACATCAGATGCGGGAAGGAATGGCTTTAAAAGAGGCCGTCATTAGTGCAGGTGTTTTGCGATTTCGACCGATGCTCTTAACAGCGGCGGCAGTGGTTGTCGGAAGCTCCGTGATGTTGGCCGATCCTATCTTTCAGGGACTGGCCATTAGTTTGATTTCTGGAGAGGTTGCGGCGACCCTTTTAAGTCGAATGATGATTCCCATTCTTTACTATTATGGCGTGGGGTCTATGCGTGAACGATTATTGAAAAAAGGCGAAGCTTGATTTTTAAATGATAAGTTAAGGAGATTTTTATGAACGAAAATGGAGTTACCATTGCACGACAAAGTCATTTGGTGGGTGGGCTATTTTGTTTGTCAGCTGTTTTGTTAGGCCATTTTGTCGACCCTGTTTATTTCTATATCGCTGCTGCTCCTGCGTTTGGACTGCTTCTCGACGCTGTGACAGGGGTGTGTTTGATGTCCATTTTTTTGAAAATGGCCCCTTGGAACCGCAATAAGTCGATCTAAGTCATAGACAGAAGGCTAATTTCATAGGGAGTTCGGAAATCGAACTCCTTTGTTTTTGTAAAATCCATACCTTTGTCTTTTGACTAGATTTCTAACCTCCAATCCATATTGAGTCCTGAATCATTCTTTAGAGTGGTAAAATGAAGCAATGATCAGGGGTACCATTCTCATTACTTTGTTATTTACGGTGTTTCATGTAAACGCAGCCTCGCGTGTAGGAAAAAGCGCTCCTCGGAGGGGAGTCTTGTTTCAAGCCGAGTGGAAGCATCCATTGGTCATAGATTTTCCGCGAATTCTCTGTGAAAAAAACGACTACATTCGCTCCTGTTTTCATGTCCAAGAGTCTGACTGTCGCTCCATTGTAAAAAGCCAAGTGGAGCTATGTGTAAAAGAGGTTCAGGTCCCAAAGACATTCGCCAATGAACGACAAGAAGTCTATTGGGCGGAGAAAGTGGGCCGGTGTGTGGGAAATCACTTTGAGACAGATCAAGCGAGAGTGAAAAAAAAAGATTGGCAGTGCCGGGACATTAAGAAGTGGCTTTAAACTATAAATTTTTATGTGCGGCAGTTTGTATGGGTCTGACCGTCCTAGGGAATGCGGAGTCTGGAATTTCTTCTGTCTCTGCTTATGAGAATTGGTGCCAAAAGCATCCCGAAGAGACAGAAAAAATGATG
>JAGRAG010000338.1 GCA_020435025.1 Bdellovibrionales bacterium
CATCGGTTCCCTCTTTCTACGAAAAGTATGCGAGTGGGCCGGTGTCGGGATTTCTCGTGATGTCCCATGTAGCGGTCCCAATTTTTCTTCCCTACAGCAAAAGAAACACGCTTTTTGCGGTTTGGTTTGGCGCAATGGGGCTTTATTCAAAGTTTAATGTGCCCGGGAATACTTCAAGTCCCATTGATTCTCAAGAGGCGCGAATTGGATTCGCGGGACTTGTCAGTTTGTCGCATCGAATTTCAAAAAAATATATTTTTCAAGCAGATTACAAATACTACTTTGAACTTAATAGCTATTCTGGGTATTCTTTGAGTATTGGAGTGGAGTACTAGGTCACTTGTCAATTCATTGTGATGAATTGTTGGGTGGATAGTTAACGTAAATTTGAGAGCTTCACATAAAAGTCATGTGTCGATTGTGTTTCCTTATTCTAAGGTGCACCTCTTTGACTGTTTGAGTTTTTTGTAAGCTCTATGAAACTTTCCATGAATAGGAGAGCTCAATGTTTCAGCGGATGATCATCTTAATTTTAATGAGTCTATTATTAGTTCACTGCGCGGAATTGCAAGTGGAAATGCCACTTCCGGTTGCTGAGATTCCTGAAGTCAATGGAGAGACTTGGTCCACTCACATAGACACGGGAATGTTGCCAGCTGAAAAAGTGCAAGTGACTTCCAATGCAGGAGCTCGTCCTCCCAGTTTCAATAATCCAGAAACATCGGGAAGTCCTTTTCCGTTTGGTCGAATTGATACAGGTATCTTTTCATTTATGCAGTTGGGCCTTGGTGTTGGTCTCAATGGGCTTTTCGGTTCAGGAGGAGGGTCCTCAACCTCAGCCCATGCCAAGATACAGCTGTTAGGTGATCCTCGTAAAACGGCGAAGAAGAATAATTTCTCATTAGCGGCATTTGGTAACTGGGGTGTGACCAGTCAATCCAATTCTGGAGATCAGGAGTCCACATTTGGTGGTGGTGGTTCCAATTGGACGGGTAAGATCAATTCTAAACACACTATCTATGGGGCGAGTTTGGGATATAGAGCTTCCGATAGAGGTCTGATTTTTCTTGGCTATGGAGAGGGAACCTATAAGGCTGACGGAGAAATCGTGCAGGCCCCGGCGGGGGCTGATCCAGGAGGAACCTACTCTTTTGATCAAGAGGGAAAATCCCAAGCCGCGACGGTGGGGGTTCACTACCAGATTTGTCAAAACGGAAAGTGCAGCGTGCAGGTAAGATATGTTGGATACAATTTCGATTGGGAGTCCTTGGCTAGAAAAGAAGAAACAATGTGGGGAGCCAATCTTTACCTAGAATTTCAGTAGCTTCAAATATAACGCGAAGAATCATCCTTTGAAAACGAGCTTGTGGTGAGAGTGATTCGAATAAAATATGACTGTGTTTCAACTTGAGACAACTATAGGGAAATGTTAGTTTTAAATAGTGATAACTAAGAGTTGATACTTTGAAACTGTGAGGCTTGAAGTTTGTTAGTGGACGCCGTGAATATTTTGGGGTTAAAATGGCGTAAAGCTAAGATTTTACCAGTAAATTACAAAGGTGAATCATGACAGAAAAAATCAAGGAATCACAAAGTTCCCTTTCTCGACGAACATTTAGTGGTTTCTTAATAATGGCTGGTGCTGTGGCAGTAGGGCTTTCAAAGACCTTTAAGGGCTCTTCTCTTGAAGATAAAGAAAGTCTGCTGAATAGGTGGGACAGCCGTTTTTCTAAAAGAAAGTATCAATCTTACGTTCAAGATCTTAAGGCACGAGGCTTTATCCCTTTTCAGCACAGTCTTCATGGTGTTACTGTCGAAAACACATTTAAAGATGATCAGATTCTTACACGGCGTATGGGATTTTCTGGAGGGATTTGGATTCACCAGAAAAAGAATCGAGCGATTAAGGTTTATTCCCCATTTGCAGAGACAAGTAATGGTGAAAAAGGGCGCTTTCATCCCATGCTTTTTGGCTACATCAGCAGAAAGCAGGCCTATAGAGGTTTTTTTAGGAAGGAAAAAGCGGCTTATCAAAAGCTGCAGGCGATAGAGAGTTCTTTTATTCCTAAAAATCTTAGATTTAACGAAAAACAAGTTTCTCTGGAAATGGAGTATTTAGGAGAAGATTTTTGTGCGAAAAATAACCGTAACAAAAGTGCGACTCTGAGTGAAACAGATCTAGAACAGATTGTTTCCATGTTTCGCGAGTACCAGAATGTGGGAATCTTTAAACAAAATACTTTTTCAAGCAACTTGTTTCGGCGTGATGATGGAACTTTAGTTGCCACAGATTTTAAAATGTGGACACCACGTACGGAATCACACCTTGAGCATCAAATACGAATGGTCTTTTTTAATTTGGGAGCACTTCACCCGAAATTGCCACAACGTCTTCGTTCGACCTTCTCTGATTTTTCTGAGGAGTTGGTGGATCGTTACTATGCGCAGTATGAAAAAATGCTCAACGAATCTCAAAAGGTCCTAGTGTAAATCGAGTGAAAAAAGAGAATCTAGATCTCTTAATCGTCTCTCTTCCCAGCATGCAACTTAAAGGTCCGCCAATGGGGCCGGCGCTCCTAAAAGGATACCTTAGGTCACTGAACTATCGGGTGCAATGTCGCGATCTTAATGTTGAAACCTTCCATTTGTTAAACAAGGACAAACGCTATTTTATGGCCGAAACTCATCAAACATGGTGTGATGAGGAGCAGTTCGAAGAATTTTATCGTACTTGTTTGCGGGGTCGTTTTCAAAAATGGGCTGAAGAACTAGTGAGCGAAAGACCCCGTTGGATCGGCTTGTCGATTCATTGGCAGGGAACGTGGAGAGCTTCTGAAAAGATGGTTCAATTAATCAAGTCTTTAAATCCCGATCAGAAAATTGTGATTGGTGGTCCTTACGCAAAGTTTATTTATAAGAAATTTTCGGAACAGCAGATTATCGATGAATATATTTTAGGGGAGGGGGAGTTGCGATTGGCAGAGCTGCTCAATGATGGAGCCACCAAAAAAACCGATCATCTGTCTGTCGACATGAATCTCAACAACCTGCCTCCATCGGATTATGATGATTATTTAGCAGAACTGTATCCTGTTCATCATTACGACCCCAACTGTTCTGAAATGGGTTTGACTCATCTTTATGTGCAGACATCTAGAGGATGTGTTTTGAACTGTTCATTTTGTAATATTATTGGCAATACAGGTCGTTACAAAGTGAAGGCAGGACTCAAGGTTGCTGAAGAGATGATCACCTATCATGAAAAGTACGGGGTTCATGAATTTACGCTGGCCGATAATGCAATCAATGGGAGTGTCGAGAATCTAAAAGAGATGGCCAGTGAGCTGCTTCGCTATCAGAAAAATAGCGATTTAAAACAGCCTTTCCGCTGGTACAGCCACTTTATTTTGCCAAGAAATTTTGATGAGAGACAAAGAGATCTGGTTTCGCTTCTGGGAGCCTCAGGCTGTCGGTTGTTAAAAGTTGGCTTCGAATCTGGAAGCCCGAGTGTTCGGAAGCATATAGGTAAAGCTTATCGTAATGAGGATGTGTTGCCCTTTTTAAAGGCTTGTAAATCAGCGGGTGTCAAAGTCAGAGCGCTATTTTTTGTGGGGTATCATACGGAAACCGAAAAAGACTTTCAGATGACTCTACAAATTGTGAGGGAGAACA
>JAGRAG010000339.1 GCA_020435025.1 Bdellovibrionales bacterium
AAACCAGCTAGAGTCTTTGATTGAAAAATTCGCTGCTTATGCCAATAACCCTTCAAATAAAGTTTATCGTCCTGCAGGGTTATTCGTAAAAATGGCCCAAGAGTTTGCCAAAGGGGAAGACCCCTTACCCCATATCGAAACCAGCGTGGATGAAGAGATTAAAGCACTGAAGCAGCGCTTATTGGCTGAAAAGGCGAAGCGCGAACGAGAAAAGAGCGAAGTCCAGGAGCTTCTGTTTGATGAATGGTGGGAGACTTCGAGCCGTGAGGCAAAACAAGCTTTAGTCCCTGAGGGCTTTGCCAAAGGGGATATCTATCGAATGAGCGTCAAATCGAAATGGATTGAAGAGATCTGGCCAGACATGCCAGAGTCGGAATTGTTTTTAAATTCTCAAAAATAGCACTGTGATCTTATTAAATTTTTTAAAAGGGAGTGGTGTTTTTGTGAGATTTTGCGAGGTTTGTTACTGTCTTGAAAAAGAAAACGTTATGTTACACAGATCAAAGTCGAGAGAGCTTCGCTCAGAGAAATTATCGAGAGATCTTAAAATAGGGAAGAACATCCTTTTCACGAAAATATCGGGTACCTCCTTCAGAAACCTCGCAGGGGATCTCACCTTTGTCCGCCTTTCTGCGGATTGTGTCAGTAGAAAGGCCCGTTAATGCAGCCACCTGAGGCGCTGTTAGGCGTTTATAGCGATCGCTCTTTAAGATCTTTTTGATCATGCTCCCAGAGGGCGGTTTTAGATTTGTATTTTGATAATCGCTGAGTTTACTCTGCGTCGAAAGCCAGCACTTAGCCACGGCTTTGGCTATGGTCATAAGGTATTTAGGAGTGATCTTTCCACGGTCTGGAAGGGGCTCAATAAAGAAGATATTTAAGTCTGGGACACAAATTGCTAGGTGGTCTTCGACCTTTTTAATAACGATAGGGTAGTCCAGGGGTTGATGAAGCTTGTTGTTGGCCATATTGGTCCCTTTCTAAGAACCGGACGTCCGCCCGATGTTCCTTTAACCGATCTCATGACATCATGAAATGAGCTTAAGACGCGAAAAATTAGACTTAAACTCTTGAAATCTAATATAGAATCTCAGACTTAAAAGTACCTCGTCAAAGTGATCTTGAAAAAAATCTCGCAAAATCTCGCAAAAATTAGGATGAGGTCAAGGTGGTTTTGCGGATCTGATAGCTTAATATAAGTTAAGTTATATTAACTAATTCTAAAATTAACGTATATTTGGAGCTGATCTTTGAAATCGCCCCAAGAAAACATCCAAAATATCGATCGATATACCCCCATTTAGAGTGGAGATACAACCCAAAACGCAACTAGCTTTCTGTGGCCTATTCCAAAGCAACAATTGCAACTCGATCATAGATGGGGAGCAATTCAAAAAAAATGTCACTTGAGCTACAATTAAAACATGCATAAGAGAATTCGTATTACATTCTGCCTAATACTGATGATCAATATCGGCGGCAAATTCGTCGATAACGAGGCTTCAGGAGAAACGCATTCTACAAAAGGACTTCAGTCTTGGGTAGAACATCTCCCAGACTCTCCACTAAAACGAGGGCTGAATGACTACTTAGACCTATTGAGCTATGAAAGCCCGCTAACTGCAGGTAAACACAATCATGGATTGTCGGGCTACTTTGAAAATGAATTTCAAAGCAACGCTTGTTTTAGAGAGCTAGCCATTTCATTTTATCGAGAAGTCAGTATGAGGGAACCAAAATACGCAAAGTCACGGCTTAGCAGCCAATCAAAGCCACCTCTAGGTCTTCGAGCAGATATTGGCCTTTCAGCAGGCCTTGGTGAAGTAGACCATCTTAAATCCGGGTGGGCATGGGAAAGAGCTTTAAAGACCGCCAAAGGAGATAAAAACTTGGCGGTGGCTTTAATTGGAATGTGCGGACACGATGATACAGCACAAGGGAGTTTCAGGTACGAAGACAACTCTGATTCGGCCAAACGGCATAAAGCAAAAAAGCTTGCAGACCTTAAAACTAAATTGAAGAAAGAACTTACTCTTCTTGAAAACACTCCATCTACGGATCTTTCTTCGTGGGGGATTTCACAACGAATCGGTGCACTAAGAGGTGATATATCTAATCTAGAGGCTGAGGAGAAAACATATAGCGAATTCGCGTGTCCCGGAAGAACATCCGTTTTTTTTGTGCCCAATAGTCTAGGTGTAGATATCTCGGAATCTTTACGGGAAAAGGTTGTTTCAGTTCAGGCACCCAAAATGGGACCTTCAGCGATCCCAGCAAAGTACTATCATGTATACGGCTCAGCATTCCTAACTTGTCGGTTAATTCAAAAAGGAGTCTCTCCAGATCAGGCGGTTTCTATTCAAGCAAACGCAGCACGATTCTATCGAGGACTTCGTCTTTGCCAAAAAACCTCGATCTTGCTGAAAGAGCGAGATCAGCTCTTGGAAGTGTACAGAAAGTACAGAAAGAGATTCAAAATGTATCCAAGGGGAACCAACAAAGTCGAATCGATTCGACTATCCAGAAGACCCGAGAATTTCTCAACCTTCTTCGTCGATGAGCTGGAAAGGGTTGTAAACTCAAATGCATGTGCAGGGAATCGTGAGCAATCGACAAACATCAAAGCCGCTGAGTTAACCTGCGATGAAATTAGGAAAACTCTTGGCAAGGCAGCTGACCAACCAATCTTAAATGAAGATATCGATATTTTTAATAAGCGCATTTCCACGCTAAATGCCGCTTACCTCTATCACAAATGGTACTTGGGCGGTCGTACTTTTGGAATGGAGCTACCCTGTACAGACGCTCGCATATTTGGGCCTAAAACTTTGCTGCAATCACCAAGAGGACGTAAAGTTAGAACCTCTAAAGTGACAGGAAGCTACTGTGGCTCTGGATTCGACAAGAAAAGCTGCATGGACGCGAGAAAAATTCTAGCAACTTGGGATATTGATTTTCAATGGACCATTGGCCAACACATAACTGGAGCAGAGTTTGCGAAAAAACACTGCTCTAAGGTTGAAGAGAAGACGGCACAAGCAAACACCGATTCTTGTAGAATTCGTGGCGGCTTGGGAAAAAGTAATGGTAATCGATAGACTCTATTTGGAGATCAGGCGAGCCCTCACAGGGATCTCGTCGCAGCCTGAAAAGGCCAAGAAAACTCCAGGGATACCTCTTTATCAGTACCAATCTTCTAAAAATCAGTGATCACTATTGAAATTTTGAGTTAAGATCAAGTCCTGAAAATGTCGAATCTCGTTTATGCAACGGAACCGTGATTTGATACAAATGGGTTTGGAGGATTCTGAAATAAAGCAGCGTCTGCTCGGATGTGAGAGTCGGCAAGCGTCGGGGCCATCGGTAAATGACAGGGATGTAACGTATATTAACGACCTCTTGAGTATAAAATGAAGGCTTAGGCAGCCCCGCCAAAATCTCAAGGGAAACGCCTCCAAAAGTGGAGTGAGTTCCACTGCTGTATAGAGTTCACAAAAGTGATAAGACCTGCATAAGATAAGTCGGGCAGAAGTAGTGGCTTGATCCGATTTTTTTTGATTGGCAAAAATATAGCAAGCAGATTTCCTTCTTTTCTCCACAAACAGCATCTACTTTCGTTTTTTTACGGACACTCCCTCATCAAAGGCTTTAAATCCTACTCTTGTAGAGTCTGGAATTTCAACAGTCTTTAGTTTGTGCTCATAAAAAGCATAGCTATCTATTTTCGTCACACTATTAGGGATCAAAATATTTTCTAATTGATTGCCTCTAAAAGCATTGTTACCAACATATGTAACTCCGTCAGAAATTTCCAAAGTTTTCAGTTGGTTGTAACTAAACGCCGATTGACTAATATGCCTTATGTAACTCGGGATTTTTATATTTATTAGGCTATTGTGCGAGAACATAGAATTAATGATTGTTTTCATATTTTTTGAAAAGGCAATCGATTTAATTTTGTTGTACTCGAAGGCACCCTCACTAACATCTACGACACTGTCAGGAATCATGATGGATTCAAGTGAATTATCAGAAAAAGCACTACGCCCTATTCGTGTGATACCTTCGGGAATCTTAACTCCCTTTAAACGATTGCTCGAAAAAAAATTGCCAGGAATTTCTCTTAGATTTTTCGAGATATAGGCAGAAGAGATATTGTTCCCACTAAACACCCCATAATACATTTCAACGACACTATCAGGAATTTTGACTTGTTCTATTTCATTATCCGCTAACGCTAGCTCACCCATAAAAGTGACCGTATCAGGAATATCTGACAGTTTTTTCCTTTTCAAAACTGTACATTGAGATTTTGACCTTAAAGCCCCAGATATTTTAATGCTTATTTAGTACGTTACGCATATACTTTTGAATAAAAGGCGCTCACATTTACACTTATGACTTCAGAGTCTGATGCTTTACGGTGCATGTCTTGGACTTTGATTAATAGGCTCTGCTGTTTTTAAATAAAAGTGCGAAAGGACAAAGTCAGCCTTGTAGTGATGTAAGTAATTAATGCTGATGTAGTGATATCCGTGATCTGTTTTATTTCTTGAGGCCCAAGTATTTCTAGCAACAAAATATTCAATCCGACCATTGCCATCTAAAATGACATCCGTGACGGCAATACTGTGGCCTCCTCCCAGTTTTTTAGCCATGACCTGCTCGAAGGTTAAAGGAGTGGAGTCTGAAGGCAGTTCCAGAAATCCAGGACGGCCATCTTTAATGGTGACGTAGGGAAGAATATGAAAGTAGTCAAGGTTGATTTCTTGGCCAGATATAAGGTGATCTTTGACCGCTTGTTCTGTTTTTTCCGACATTCGAAACTCATTTTTAGATATTTCTTCAAATGAAAGGATAAAAAAGTCGTTTTTCACGAAAATTTTAGCGGTGCCTAGGTAAGACTCTAAAGCAAAGACGGCCAGGCGTTCTCTAAGAATTTGTTCAACCTCTGGAAGAACTTCATTGAGGATTTCTCTGAGTTGGGCAAAGTAATGCTCTTTTGTAGGTCTGTGTCCTTTTGGAAAACGCTCTTTCATTCGAAGGGACAATAGCGCAGCCACTTGGTGATGAACTTGTCTCATCCATAAGTCTTCTTTATAAATTTGGCTCTGTGTTTTAGAGCCTCTCAGAACGAGGGGTTTTTGATTGACTAGATTTCGCATGTAGTGTCGGTTTCCACTGGAGATAAGATCAATTTCTAGAGCGGTTTGCGAAAAGTAGGTCAATTTTCCCATTCCAAAAAGATAACCGGATCGCAATTTCTCTAAAATTAATAGAGAAAATAGATGGGGACGAGAGATGGCTAATGTTTGCCCATAGTGGCGGGACAATACTGATTCCAGTACCGATACATAACTTTCAAAGTAACAAGTGCCAGAACACTGTCGAACGAATGGTTTTCTTCGTTGCGGCTGAAGATCGCCTAATATTTTTTGATGTCTTTGATTTCCGACTGTAGATACACATTTTTCTTGAGATATGGCGTGAGTGCTGACTCCAAGACAAATCAGGACAAAAAGGAGCACCTTAAGGCATGCAATAGCAGTCTTACTTGGCACCTTCCAGATTGGCCTTCTTTGTTTACCTTGCAGCATTAGGACTCCTTGGAGTGACTCACCTTAAAATGAACATAAAAACAGACGGTTGAGTAATAAGTCTGCTTTTGGGTCCTTAAGTAAGAAATCGTATCAAATTTTACGCCAAAAATGATGGTGTGATTCTAATGACTTATATAGGACTCCGAAGATCCGTCAGGCGATGGCTCGCCTCATTTTGTCATTATCTACTGGCTCTTGGGAAATCAATTTTCCACATCAAAATGCTCCTTTTGGATAGGTGACTTGCGATTTCAGACCAAGTTAAAGGGTTCTGCCGGTAAAAACGGCCTAAGAACAGATGCGCTCTGGATTGGCGAAAATGGGTGATTTTGTGGCGAGTTTTGGCAAGTTTTTAATGAATTAAACCTCTATAACAGGAACTGAGAAATAGTTTATTAAAAATGGAGGATGAACATGAAACATTTTAAAAATTTAACGGTACTCTTATCTTTTGTGTCACTTTCGATCTCAGCCTGTGCGACGAGCAGCACCCAGGAGTCGAACCCTACTGGGACGATCATTGAGTACAAATCAGGTCCCGAGGGTTTTGATACTAGAACTTTCTTCTATGTTGGAAAAAACGAAGTCGTTGCCATTGATTCCCAATTTACCCCAGAGTTGGCAAAAAAGTCGATCGCTCATCTTCGCCAGTTTACGGATAAGCCCATCAAGGCTCTGATAATTACCCATCCTAATCCTGACAAATTCAATGGCGCTTCTGTATTTAAAAAAGAGGGCGCTCAAATCATCGGATCCAAAGCCACAGCCGATGCTATGGCAGGGGTGAACGCTTATAAGAAATATTACTTTGTTCATATGGCCAAAATGTTTTCAGAAGAGAGCTATCCGAGTCTAACTCCTATTGATGAAACCTTTGAAGACTCTTTAACCTTGAATCTAAAAGGTGACCAAGTGATTCGCCTAGTGGAAACGAATCAGCCGGCCATTAGTAGCAATCAAACGGTGGTTTATATAGAAGGGGCAGGTGGCTTATTTGTAGGAGATATGATTCACCATAAGGCGCAC
>JAGRAG010000340.1:0-9104 GCA_020435025.1 Bdellovibrionales bacterium
TGGGTATGGGAAATGCTTATGTGAGCGTGGTGAGGGATTCCGATTCTCTTTTTTACAATCCCGCCGGATTAGGCCTCAACAGTGGCTACTATTGGACTGTGGCCGACCCTCTAGTGGGCCTCAACGGAGAAGAGGCCATTGCCAGCCTTCAAAATTTTCAAGATCCCTCTAACTTTGCATCAGCACTCTCCAATCTTTCTGGACAAAAGCTTTGGGCAGGAGGAGGAGCCAAAACAGCTCTGCGCACTCCTTGGTTTGCACTAGCCTACTACAATAATTTTGATGCCAGTATGGCCATTGATGATCCCAACAGTCCGATCCTCGAACTCAATTTTATCAATGACGTCGGCTACGCACTAGGATTTGGTGGCCAGCTTCTCCCCTTGATGTACTTTGGATTGGGTGTTCGTCACATCACTCGCACAGGCAATCGAACAACATTCACTTCAGCAGAAATGGCCGGACTCGATTCAGAATCGCTAAGTGCTGCTATTTCCAACAAAGGAACAGGACTGGCTCTTGATGCTGGCTTTACTATCGCTATAGATTCTGCCATCAATCCCGCCGCCTCCTTTGTGATTCGAAATATTGGCGGAACTTCTTTTAAAGCAACAGACGGCAAAGAAAAACCTCCAAGTGACGATGAAGAGTGGATCCTCGGCGCATCCATCACCACGGACTTTTTACTTTTTAGCTTCACCCCTTCAATTGACTTAAGACATCTCAATAAATCAGACGAACCACTGATGAAAAAAATCAATCTGGGCTTTGAATTTGGTCTCCCACTGATCGATCTTCGCGCCGGATTCAGCCAAGGTTATTGGACCGCAGGCGTTGGCATGGGTCTGGGTCCCCTACAGGTAGATATCGCCTCCTATGCTGCAGAACTCGGAGACAAAAACACAACCTTGGAAGATCGACGCTATCTTTTACAAGCAACTATCGAACTGGGTGTCGACTTTGGAAACAGTGCTGGAGGTTCAGACGGAGACACACGCTCCCGCCGCAAACGGGGAAAACTCAAACAGCGTCGATAGTCATTAACTCACTTTGAATGTTTTGCAGTAACGATTGTTTTAATATTACCACGAACGTTAAAATCCCCTTCAACTTTGATGTTCCAAGGATCCAAAAGTTCAATCAATTCAGACATAATATCGTTGGTCACATCTTCGTGAAAGACTTTCTTGTTACGAAAACTATTGATCCAAAGTTTTAAAGACTTCAATTCCACACACCATTTATCAGGAACATAAGTGATATTGATCGTCGCAAAATCAGGAAATCCACTTCGCGGACAAAGACAAGTAAACTCAGGACAAGAAAAATAAATCTCGTATTTTCTTACCTGTGTTCGATTTTCAAATCTTTCTAGCTTTGCGTTTTCTACTTCTGTTTCTCCATACAACTTATCTTCACTCATACATCCTCCTACTTGTACTCAACTTTTAAAATTTCAAGATAAGCTTCTCCAGCAGGCCTTTTAACAACAACCTCATCTCCTTCCGACCTACCCATTAAAGCTTTCGCTACAGGACTCTTCCAACTGATTTTCCCTAACGTCGTCTCAATCTCATCTTCGCCAACGATTTGGTAGCATTTTTCCACACCATCTTCTCCGCAAACTATCACTGTAGCACCAAACACGATTTTGTTATTTTGGATAGTCGAGGGATCTACAACGCGAGCCGATTCAATTCGTTTTGTTAGAAACCTCAATCGTCGATCAATCTCTCGAAGACGTTTCTTTCCATAAATATAATCTCCATTTTCACTCCGATCCCCATTGCTCGCAGCCCAAGCTACAGTTTCGACCACTTTCGGTCGTTCCTTATTAAAGAGTTCTTCAAATTCAGCCTGAAGAGCCCTAAACCCTTTTGGAGTAATGTAATTTGGGGCAGTCATAAACTATGACACTCGCTGTGTCTCTTGAGCTTTCGCAAGAATTCTTCGGCACTTACTATCTTCTTGTACGCGAATTTTTAACGATTTAGAAAGACTAGGAGACAGATCTTTATTGTCCTTTAAAAATTTCTCCGTCACTTTCGAGTTGGCCTCACGACAGGTAAAGGGCTGTAACCATGTGTACATTCTAAGAATATGATCTTCCTTCTGCGATTTGAGCTTTTTTAAAGTCGTAAAAAACTCCTCTGTGTATTTGTTTCGCGCATCATACTCACCTTTATCAAAAATGGATCCAATAATCGCTCTCTGCTCTTTAAAGGAGTACTTATCCGACGAAAGCACTTCATCGATGTACTGCTTTTTCTCTTTCCATGAGGCCAGCCGAACCTCGATAGAAAGCATCGATTTTTTTCCACGATTGGAACTGTCATTTTTAGACTCAACCAACATCAACTCTTTTGATTGAACATGTCCTAGCTGTGCCAACTTCGAAACTAATGACCAGCGTCGATCTTGATCCACTTTTAATCCTTTAAGAGTCACTTTGTTTTGTAAAAACTGAACCAGACGCGTTTGAGCTTCTGGGGTGATCGTTCCCCGAACATAGCTATCAAACCACAAGAGCTGTTCATCAGATCCTGCCTTTGCCTTTTGCAAAAGATCCCAGATCTTGACCTCAAAACGCTTTAGTTCGTTTTCCTTCAAAACTTTCTGCTCAGGTGTCACATCTGGAAGATAGTACTCTACTGAGGCTTCTCCTGGATATCCAGCATATAGCCGGCGAGTGATGGATTTTAAAATATTTAAATCCGGCTCATCCAATCCTTGAGAGTAAATCAGCTCTGCATACTTATAAACACTCAATTCTCCTTCACGAAGCATATCCCACAAAGTCGACCAATACATTTCACGCAGGAAAACATCATCCACTTTCGGAAGCTGGGTGTACAACTGCTCAACAGTTTCTGCGTTAAGCTGACTTCGAAAGTAGCCATAATCTTGATAGTTAGGATAAATCATTAAAGGACAAGGTGTTTCCTTTTGAATTTTTATCTCTTGATACGCACCATCAATATCGACAACGAATCGTTCCGTGACTTGCACCTTTCCTGATTTATCTCCTAATAAGGCCACTTGAAATCGGTGCGGACGGAAGATTTTAGAGCTTTCATCTTTAGTTTGAACGACTTTGAGAGATTTCAGTTTTCCAGCATCACATTGAGGCGTCACCTGAATCCCGTTCACTCCAGATGTCTGAAGCCACTTCTCAACCCAACCTTTTAAATCTTTTCCAGAGGATGCAGCCAACTCTCCCACAAAATCAGCACGTACTGTATTTTTATATGCAAATTTCTTAAAATAGTTTTGCACTCCTTTTCGAAAACTCTCCTCTCCCAAATAATAAGCGAGCTGCTTTAAAACAGAAGAACCTTTTCCATAAGTGATTCCATCAAAAATCGTCTCAGCGTTTTTAGTTCCAGGGACGTCTCCTTCAATAGGATGGGTCGTCACCGTTTGATCTTCCCAGTAGGCCCAACTTTTGTTTCGACTGAAAAACTTTTGCCAAGTTTCATCAAAGTCCGTAGTGGCCACCATCGCTTTATACGACATATAAGTCGCAAAACTTTCGTTAAGCCATAAGTCATTCCACCACTTCATGGTCACTAAATCACCAAACCACATGTGAGCCATTTCATGAAGAATAATCTCAGCTAGAGAGTGGCGATTGTCTCGTGTCACTTTACCACGGCTCACCAACCATTCAGAAAATGTCACGGCAGCCACATTCTCCATAGCCCCAGCATTAAACTCGGGAATAAGAAGTTGGTCATATTTTTTAAAGGGGTACTCGTAACCGAATTCACTATTAAAATACTTTAAGCCACCTTTTGTGAACTTAAACCAATCTTGAGGCCTTACATTTTGAGCCAAAGATCGACGCGCAAACAACCTCAGGGGAATTTTTCCATATTTATCACTCCATACTTTGAAGGGACCGGCATGCAAAGAGAGAAGATATGTGCTAAACTCTGCACTTTCAGGAAAGGTCCAAACTCGTTCCTTTTGACGGTTGTATTTAATCTTTTTCTCTTTAACGGCAGTAACCACTTGCCAACTCTGAGGAGCCGTGACCGTAAGCGTGTAGGTAGCTTTCAGGTCTGGCTGATCAAAACAAGGCATAGCCTGGCTGGCGTCAATCGTCTGAAACTGTGTCGATAGGTACACACGACCGTCTTTTGGATCTTTGAAGTAGCTTAAGCCGCGCCCATCACGATTGTACTTTTTCTTATAAGCCACCTTTACAAGGTTAACGCCTTCAACCAAAAGCTCCTGCTCGAGTTTAATTTGCACACCATTATAAATCGGCTTCACCTTGGCGCCGTTAAGTTGCAGTTCGGTGATCTCACCATTTACAAAGTCTAAATTAATGGGTTTGCTGCTATCTGACAGTTTAAAAGAGATTTGCATTGTCGCCAGGTATTCCGCCGGCTCTTTTTTTAAATGCAAGTCCCACTCGTATCGAACGTCACTTATTTTTTTGGAACGTTCCATAGCCTCCGTCTGTGTGAGATTAATAGAAGGGTTGGCTAAAGCTCCTCCCACAAAACCTAAAACGCTACAAATCAAAAACAATCCAAAACCCTTCATACTCTACCCTTTAATCTCAATTTCTAATTTTAGAATTCTTCGGTGCCCATGTCCGCCCTACCAAAAGACTTTCTATACAATGCTCCACAGCAAAGAATCAAGAAAACCTATTGAATACTCATCCTGTCCGGATGCAGCATTTCAAAAAACAAAAAGCTGAGAGGAGTCCTCTCAGCTTTTTTAAGCCTCATTTTTATCGTTATTTAAGGAACGACGTAATCAAAACCAGCTTTAAAGTTATAACCACTTGTCTTGCCAGTCATGTCTATTTTAGCAGCACCAATTACGGGAATATTGGCACAAACATAAGCTTTAATCATCATATCCTCGATCTCAGCTGCAGCACCAGGCCCCGCCTGAATAGCTGCCTCTTGTAAAATCGAATAAGCTAACCCCAAAATATTAAACGAATTCGCTTGTGTCGTATCAATATCGTAAATTTCAACGATATCGCAACTTGGGTAACTGTGGCCACCCTTTAACTGAGCATCTCCGAAACCAATATGACGAATCTTAAACTTTGGCTCAGAAATTTCTTTTTCGTTGCGCAGTCTTTCTAAAAATTCAGGCGTAAAAAAATCCTGAGTGGCACTTAAGCCCAACTCACCTTGTTTGTTGCCCACAAAGCTCACTTTAAGATCATAACGCAAATTCACTAAGTAACTTGGTCCATTAGGATCATTGGGAAGAAAATCGGCAACCATGGCGTCAACTTCTCCTCTTTTGATCATACCCGTAGTTCGTTGACGACTGCGATCTAATTCATAACTGGCAGATTCTCCAACTAGGTCTTTCGCATAAATTGTGATGGTCGAACAAATAGCTATACTTACGATTGCTAAAGACTTTATGATTCCGTTCATTCTTACCTTCCTTAGATAAATGTCCAGCTCTGATCATACAAAAAATCAAACAACCTCCAAATGGTTTTTTCTGTTACAAAGTGACGAGGCGGCCAATGACACTGTCTGACAGGCCCAACTACAAAAAGAGAATTATAATTTTTAAATAAGTTTCAGTAGGTTATAAGAATTGTTAGATTCTTATAAAGGCAATTGCCTCACCGTTTCTTTCAAACCTGTTTCTGTCACTCATTTCAGGTCCTTAGTCTAGTTCTTTATGGTGAGCCTTTTGCCATCGTCATTTGACAACCAACAAATTCCAGATTTTAGGAAATTAGATATTATCTCCAAACTCGACCAAGAAAATTCTGAAATTCCATTTTAATTTGATGCTACTAATTATTAAGCAGAAATTAGTAACAAAAATGATCTAATAATTCATTCTCTATTTTCTTACGACGTCGATTCATTGCGAATGAAAGGATGCAGTTTATAAATTTTAGAAAGGAATTTTTTCGCAATGAATCGACGTTGTTTTTAGACTAAGCTCAATTTTTCATAACGACAGAGAGGTTCTGCTAGTTTTTTGGAAGCACCCGCTGAAAACCGAGCTCCACTCTTTGCACAATCGATCCGCTATGTACAAATAGCATCCGATGCGTGGTGCGAGCTCCACTAAAAAATGTATGAGAAAGCAATACGAAATCCTCTCCCAAATTCTGATTCAAAACTAAAAGTGTGCCGTCATAATCCCCATACACCCATAAAGATTTCGGGTCCTCAAGATTACGCCTCATTGCGACCTTCAGCTTTCCACTATCCCTACAAGACTGATCTATAGGTGTAATAATATAATGCGTTTCGTAGGTGATCATTCCTGCTGGGCGGGCTTCTTTGTAAGAATTGCGAACAAATAGTTCCGCCCCAATGACATCAGAGGAAGTCTCCACAGATACTGGCCAACTTTCGTTAGTGACCATCTGAAAGCTCGTTCCTTGACCTATCCAAATACCTTGCATTTGCTCAAAAAGACTTTGACTTGTTGGACAAGCGAACGCCAAAGAAGAGCTTAAAAGCAGTGAAATTGTGCAGCAAATCTTAACGATCATACCCTTCCCTTTACTTGAGGCCCTCTCTTATACTTGATGCGCTTTGAAAAATCCACCTTAGATCTACTTGTAGTTCTTTCATTTTTGCCGAAAAATAGGGGCCAAACTTTTGCATTTCAGGTAAGGATAAGGTTTAGGAGAATTTACGCAATGAATCATTCGCTCATAGAAAATCCCGTTCCTGGCACCCTGTTTCCTCTTCTACCTGAGACAGAACAGCTCCTTTTCAAAGAGTTGCAAACACAATGGCCATTCACTCAACAGCAGCTAAAGTTGTTAATAGACATAGCAAAAGACTTTTCCATGTGGCAATCGCCCTCCTTCACACAAACCTGGCAACAGTTGATTCCTTCTCCTCCCCAACCCCCTAAAAAACAAGATGCCAAAAAGGCCTTCGAACGAATTCACTCGCTTTGGCAAGATATGAAAAAAAGGCCGCATCAATTCTCCGAGGTGACAGCAAAGCACAAACAAGTCGTCACGGAACGCTACAGTTTTAGCACGATTCCCACCGATGATAAGATTCTTGGCCGCTGTCCGGTCGCATCCGATAGAACTCTTTGCTGCAATCTTTTAACTTTAGACGCTGTTCGCAACTGTGGTTTTGATTGTTCCTATTGCTCCATTCAATCTTTTTTTAAAAGCGACAAAATTCTCGTTGAAACAGACTTATCAAGAAAGCTCAAAGAGGTGAACCTAGATCCTAACGAAGTTTATCACATTGGAACCGGACAAAGCTCCGACTCTTTGATGTGGGGGAACAAGGAAGGCATTCTAGACGATCTTTTTACCTTTGCGGAAGAGAATCCGAATGTCATTTTGGAATTCAAAACCAAATCCAAAAATATTCAACATCTTTTAAAAACCCCTTATCCTAAAAATGTAATTTCAACTTGGAGCCTCAATCCAAATGATGTCATCCTCGAAGAAGAGCGTTATACAGCAACCTTAGAAGAACGTCTTCACGCGGCCCGCAAAATTGCAGACAAGGGCCGTTTGGTCGGCTTTCACTTTCATCCGCTTCTTTATTTTGAGGGTTTCAAGGAAAGTCACGCCCAACTCGTCGCCGAGATCCAAAAACGATTCGCACCCGAGGAAGTCGCCATGATTTCCCTAGGTACCGTGACCTTTGCAAAGTCAGTGGTAAAAAAGATTCGCGCCCGCTCTATTCACACTAAAATTCTACAAATGCCTCTCCAAGAAGCCGATGGTAAGTTGAGTTATCCGGATGAAACCAAACTTCGACTTTTCCGATCCGTTTACGAACCTTTCACTCCGTGGCACAACAAAGTGTTCTTTTATTTGTGCATGGAAAATCAAGCTCTTTGGGAGCCCATTTTTGGTTTTCAGTACGAGAACAATAAAGAGTTTGAATCAGCTATGAAAGATTCCTATCTCGATAAAATAAATCGTCTTGGAGCCCTTTAAAATTCGAGAAATTTGGTTGCCAGAAGGGAGCTTTTTTGCTCTGTTCTATATCCGACGTAAATTGAGATAACAATGCCAGAGGGAAAAAACAGCTGGCTCATCTATCCGCAAAATTGCGATACAACACATGTTAAAGAATTTTTACGGATCTTTTGTTAAAATTTAGGGGGACAAAATGAAATCATCCATCGAGCATTTAAAACAAATACTTACAGTTTTTTTGTTGTTAGCGGCTCAGTCCCTCCTTGCAGCAACGAACTACGATTTACAGGTGAACTTAAACCCTCAACAACAACTGTTAAAAGCAACAGCTCGCATTCACTTTCCAAAAGCGGTCAATGCCGTTGTTTTTGAACTCAATACGGGACTCAATCTAGAAGCGACAAAATACGACATTCGGGTCATTAAAAAAACAGAAATCAGCACCACCTACCAAATCCAGTTACAACAGCCGTCAGATTTAATGGAATTTCACTACACGGGTTTTATTGCTCGCCCCATTGAAGAACCCTCAGCTATAAGCTCTCAAGGTGTGAGTCTTTTTTCTTCGGACCTTTGGTATCCCTATCTCCATGGAGAAACTGTCACTTTCCAAATTCAATCCACTGTACCAGCAGCTTGGACCTCTTTGAGCCATGATAAAAGGCTTGATCACAGAAAAGATAGCCTGAAAGATGTGACTCTTTGGCGCTCCAACTCTCCACAAGAAGACATCTATTTAATGGCAAATCAATGGTTTGTTTATGAAAAAGAGCATCAAAACAAAGATATACGAGTCTATCTCTTACGAGACGAACCGGATCTTGCTGACAGATTTTTTGTGACAACGCAAAACTCATGGGATCTTTATGAAAAACAAATTGGCCCTTATCCTTACCAACAAATGGCCATCGTTGAAAACTATTGGGAGACTGGATATGGAATGCCATCTTTTACTTTACTTGGTTCACAAGTGATTCGTTTTCCTTTTCTACTGACTTCTAGTTTTCCGCACGAAGTTCTTCACAACTGGTGGGGTAATGGAGTGTACGTCGATTGGGCAACCGGAAATTGGTGTGAAGGATTAACATCCTATATGGCGGATCACTACTTCCAAGAGATGAAACAATCAGATGACTCCTATAGAAGAACCGCTCTTTTAAACTACTCCGTGTTTGCCAAAGAAGGTAAA
>JAGRAG010000340.1:9109-12875 GCA_020435025.1 Bdellovibrionales bacterium
CTTTAAAAGACTTTACCAGTCGTCACGATCGCGCTTCGTCAGCCATTGGATACAGCAAAGGCTTAATGTTTTTTCATATGCTGCGACAGTTAGTTGGGGACACTTTGTTTTACAGAAGCCTTCAAGACTTTTATAAAAGCCACCTTTATCGAAAAGCCTCATTTGCAGATATAAGAAGAGCGTTTGAAAAAAACAGCGGTTTAGATCTCAGAATTTTTTTTCAACAGTGGGTTCAAGAAAAAGGAGCCCCCACTTTGAGACTCCAAAACGTTCGCCAATCCCTATTCCAGAAAAAATACAGGCTTCAATGGACTCTTTTACAAACACAAAGTTCCCCCTTTTACACTTTGTTGATTCCTATAGTTATCGAATTTAAAAATGGAGATACGATATCTGAGGTGATCTCCCTAAGCCAGAACAAACAGTCGTATCTTCGCCTATTTACAAACGAAGTGGACTCGATCTCCATCGATCCTCAGTTTGATCTGTTTAGAAAACTCTATGAAGAAGAAATTCCTCCCTCAGTTTCTAAAGTCTTTGGTGAAACAGACCGCACTGTCATTGTCTTGCCTACTGTTAGCGCACAAGAAAGAGCCGATCTTGAAATGTGGGCGCTAAGTATTCAAAAACAACTACAAGGTCCATCCAAAATCGTGTGGGATGACGAGAGCCTTGACTTAAAAAAATTCAAAAGCGTTTGGGTTTTAGGAATTCGCAATTCTTATCTTCAACACTTTACACAAGCATCCGGAGCCCTCCCCATCTCCCTTCAAAGTGATCGAATTGAAGTTTCAGGGCAGAAATTCGATCTTTCGAAATATAGCGCTTTCGCCACTGTTCATCAAAATCAAATGAGCTATACATTCGTATCAGCGCCTAGCAAAACCACCTTGTTACGATCCGCTCAAAAAATTCCTCACTATGGGAAGTTCAGTTATTTAATTTTTAAAGAAGAGGCCAATATCCTCAAAGGAGAGTGGACAGTCCTAGACAGTCCACTTAGATTTTCATTTTAAACGCTTTAAATCTGTCTCCGATTATGAACTCCCCTTTAAGGCCCTTGAAACGATCTCAAAACAGTTCTTAGAAAGACCAGCTGAGTGAAAGATTTTTTCTAACTCTTTTTTCTGAAGCTGTCTACGAATTGGCTCATACCGTTTCCACTGACTAAACCCTTCCAAAACACTCGCGGCCACTTGTGGATTGTGTTTATCCAATTCCAACACTCGATCGGCTATGTACGCATAAGCATCTCCGGATAGATCATGGAAGCGAATTGTCGAATAGACGAATGTTAAATAAGAGGTATAAACATTGTTCGGGTTCAAAAAATCAAAATGAGGTTCATCTTTCAGACCCTGAATCCATTGAAAACAATTATCTCCGTCTTCGCTAGCACAAACTCCCAACCACTTATTAAAAACAACCGTATCTTTTTTCCAAACTTGATAGAAATCATCAAGCAGCTCGCCTCTTAATGGTGTCGCCATACGGTTCACTGCTGATAAGGCCGTCATTTTTTCCGTCATGTTATTTGTTGTTCGATAAAGATCTTCTATCCACTTCAACGATTCCACATCATTAATTTGTGATAGATAAGATAGACAACGATCACGAAGTTCACGGTGAGCAATTGCTTGTTTACTTCTCACAGGTAATTTTATTGGATCGGCATCTAAAAAAGCTTTGCGCAATTCCTCTTTAAGGCTTGTCGCAATCACTTTTTTTGCACGCCGTATAGTCAATTCAATTATGTCAGGGTGAATCTCGTCGACAAATTGCTCAAGATAGCTTCTCGTTGGCAAATCGAGAATCGTTGCCGTAAATGCTGGGTCTTGCTTCCACTCTATTAAGTTCTTTTTCAAAGAGTGCAAGTAGGCTTCCGGGAACGTAACATTTTCCGGGTCTTTTGCCTCAATCGATTTTAGCAAATATGCTTTTAACAAAGTTTGTCCTGCATCCCACCGATTAAAGAGATTCGGGTCATGTCCCATAATCGTCAAAAGATCTGCGTCAGAGTAAGGATATGACAAACGAACTGGTGCAGAGAAGTCTCGTAACAGCGAAGGAATCGGCTCTTCTGAAAACTTAAACACATACTCTTGGCTAGACTCTTTTAATTCTATAACAGCTTCCTTAACGGCCGCAGAGCCCCCTTGAACAACGAAGTCCAAAGCTTTGCCCTGAGCGCTTAAAAACCCTAAACGAATGGGAATCAAAAAAGGCTTTTTTTCTGGCTGCCCTGGTGTCGGTGGACAGGATTGCGTTAAAGACAAAACAAATTCTCCATCAGCCTCATTCCATTGCCCAGAACCCTTTATTTCTGGAGTGCCCGATTGATCATACCACTTTTGAAATTGAGAAAGATCTTTGCCGCTAGCCAAAGACATCGCGTTCAGAAAGTCCTCAGTTGTGACGGCTTGCCCGTCATAAAGCTCAAAGTACTTATCAATTCCTTTTCGAAAGCCCTCTTCACCAAGCAACGTATGATACATTCTAATGACCTCAGCCCCTTTTCGGTAAACAGTCGCCGTATAGAAATTATCGACTGAAATGGCTGAGGCAGGCCGGACCGGATGCGCATTCGGACCTGAATCTTCTAGAAATTGATCACTCCGCAAATCAGTAACATCATCAATCCGTTGGACGGTAAAAGAGTTCAAATCGGCCGAAAACTGCTGATCTCGAAAAACAGTCAGTCCTTCTTTCAAACTCAATTGAAACCAGTCCCGACAAGTCACTCGATTTCCTGTCCAGTTATGAAAGTACTCATGACCAATTATTCCTTCGATACGATAAAAGTCACGATCTGTTGCTGAGGCTTCATCTGCGAGAACACATCGAGAATTAAAGATATTGAGTCCCTTGTTCTCCATCGCTCCCATGTTAAAGTCATCAACGGCCACAATCATATACCTATCTAAATCATACTCCAGGCCGTATTTCTCTTCGTCCCACTTCATAGAGGCTTTTAGGCAATCCATCGCCCAAGGCGTTCGGTTTTTCCGGCCTGGATCAGTGTAAATATGAAGAGAAACGTCTCTTCCTGAGGATGTTTTATATTTATCTGCGACTTCTTCTAAGTTTCCAGCAACCAGAGCAAAGAGATATGAGGGTTTAGGGAAAGGATCTTCCCAAGTCGCTGTATGGCGCCCCCCTTCACATTCTACTTGTTCTACACAATTGCCATTAGAAAGCAATATCGGGTACTTCGCCTTATCCGCACGAATGGTCGTCGTATAAAGTGCCATATTATCCGGGCGATCAATAAAATAAGTGATTCGACGAAAACCCTCAGCTTCACACTGAGTACAATAAAATCCACTTGCTGTTTTGTATAGACCCTCTAGAGCTTTATTTGTCTCTGGGACAATTTCATTGTGAACTTCCAATTCAAATTGAGATGGAGGAGATAATATTAAAAGTCCACCTTCCACAAGTTCATAAGGATGAGAGTGACCATTGACCTTTAAGCTGAGAAGCTTCATTTCTTCACCCGACAAGAAGAGGTTTTCACCATCTAGAGTCGACTCATTTCTTTCCACTTGAGAGGTCGCAGTGACCGAGGTTCTCCCCTCATAAATATCAAAGACCAGGTCTACTTTTTTGATCCAATACTTAGGTGGTTCATAATCTTTAAGGTAGATAACTTTAGGCTGACTCATATTAGGGCCTTCTCCTTTAAAAAAAAAATGAGGTCACGCCTCGTCACCTCATCTCTCATCTTAACAAAATTTATCTTCACTTGCGAGTTTATAAATATCCA
>JAGRAG010000341.1 GCA_020435025.1 Bdellovibrionales bacterium
CTGAAAAAAATAAACTATTGATTTCCCGCAAACTGGATAAGCATTTGATATATTTAGATTATGCTGCATCAACGCCCCTACTGCCATCAGCGCTAAAAGCCTTTGAAAAGGCTCTGGCTGAGGACTATGCAAACCCTGCATCGGCCCATAAGTTAGGAAAGAAAATTAATAAAAAAGTAGAGCAGTGTCGAAAGCGTTTTTTACATGAGGTTCAGGGCGAACGTGATTTCGATTTTTATTTTACTTCCTCGGCAACAGAATCGAACAATTGGGTGATTCAGGGATGTGCCAGAGATGGAGCCATGTGGGTAGGTTATTCTCCTGCGGACCATCCAAGCGTGACAGTTCCTTGTAAAAAATTGTTTGATCAAAATGTGCTTTTCTCTCATTTGGAAACCGGTCTGTTGGATATCTCTTCTTTGGAACTTTATTTAGAAAATCCTCAAAGAGGATTAGTTGTCATCAGTCATTTGAATAATCATTCGGGTGTGATCACAGATGTGGCAGAGGTCGCTCGAAAAATTAAAAAGTGGTCTTCTAAGATTCATATTCACGTTGATGGAGCTCAGTCTTTCTTGAAGGTGCCCTTGGATCTCTCAAAAACCCCAATCGATAGTTACACTATTTCAGCCCATAAGATGGGTGGTCCCAAAGGAGCCGGAGGACTGTTTTTGCGAAAGTCTCTATCTTTGGAGCCATTGCTTCTAGGAGGAGGACAAGAACACGGAAAACGATCATCTACGGTGAATGCCCCGGCAATATTGTCTTGGACGGCCGCACTGAATGAGATTTCCGACCATCGAGAAGAAACATCTGATCAACAGGTTTCGATTCAAAATAAACTGTTAAGTGGTTTGCGAGAGTTACCGGATGTAGAGATACTTTTTGATGTCCCTTCATGTTCACATATTATAGCTCTTCTAACAAAAGGTCTTTCGAGTGACATAGTCATGCGCCATTTGGAGATGAAAGAAATTTACCTATCGAGCTCCTCAGCGTGTTCGTCACGAAGCAAAGGAGAAAGCCCGGTTCTCGCAGCTCTTAATGTTCCAGCGTCCCGTCACAAAGAATATTTGCGGCTCTCCTTTGGATGCAATACGAATGAGAGTCAAGTGGTTGATTTTTTAAAGGCCTTTAAAGACGTTTTGACAGACCTCCAAAAAATAAAAGGGAGGCATTGATGAATCTGTATGCTTCATTGGTTTTAAACTTTGATGAAATTTGGCTAAAAGGTTTGAATCGAAAATTTTATATCAAAATCCTGCGCAAGAATGTTCGTAAAACAGTTCAGAGTCTTATGAATTCGGAATTTACGTATCACTCAGAAGGAGCTAAACACATTTTAGAACATTCCGAAGGTTTTTCTGACTCTGTTGTAAAAGCCTTACGAAAAATTCCAGGAATTTGCTCTGTGAGTCCTTCGATTAAAGTAACTGCAGATGAAGAGTTAGAAGCTATTCAAAAGGCAATTGCTATTGAGTTAGAAAACCTTTCAGAAAAGCCAAAAACCTTCAGAGTCACAACCAAAAGGACCAATAAAAAATTTCCTTTAAAGAGCATGGAAGTCTCTCGCCGTGTCGGCGGTTGGGTGAAGGCACAATTTCAACTCACCCCACAAATGGTACAGCCGGACCTAGAGATCACTTTACGAATTATTGAAGATTCCGTTTATGTTTCTACGGTGACTTACCCTGGTGTGGGCGGACTTCCTGTAGGAACAAGTGGCCACATGGTCTGTCTGCTTTCGGGGGGGTTTGATTCTCCTGTGGCTAGTTTCTTAATGTCAAAACGAGGTGTAGATCAAACGTTTGTCTTTTTTCATGCATATCCTTTTGTGGGTGATGAGGTTGTTGAAAAAATAGAAGCTCTAACTAAGGAGCTTTCTCGGTATCAACGATATGCCAAGCTGTTCATTGTCCCTTTTGGCACCATTCAAAAAAATATTGCAGATCATTGTAAACAGGATTACCGAACGATACTGTTTCGAGCCTATATGATCAAAACCGCCAATGAATTGGCGAGAAGATTGAAAGCAAAAGCCATCATCACAGGTGATGCGCTTTCACAAGTCTCAAGTCAAACCATTGAAAACATAGCGGCGGTAGATGCGGTCTCACGGCTACCGATATTTAGACCGCTAATTGGCTTTAACAAACTAGAAATCATCAATATGTCCAAAACCATCGAAACTCATGATATCTCCATTTTACCCCACGACGATGCCTGCAGCCTTTTTGCCCCGAAACATCCCGTGATTAGGGCTGATAAAAAGTATTGCAAAGAGTTCATCGCTCAGCTCCCTCTCGAAGAAGAAATTCAAAAGGCCATTGAAGAGTCGCAAGTGATTTACTTTAATAAAGCCGGCGAACGCAACGAAGACTGTCCAGAGAACTTCCTCAGCTAGCACCGACCTCACACTTTTATTGCGGATCAATTCCTTCTTAATATTGTGATCTCTCTACTCTGCTCAAAAGCGAGTTTGGGTGGTGCGATGCTCACAAAGTGAGCGGCGCAGCTGCCCACCTTGTCTGAGCCTTTTGAGTAGAGTAGTGAGGTCACAATCTTAAGAAGGAATTGATCCGCAATAAAAGTGCGAAGTTAGTGCGTAATTGAAAGAGTTGCCCTTTTTTTAAGGTAGGGTTTACCATTTTACAAATAAAGTATTAATCTTCTTTATAATTCCAAATGTCTTTTAAAAAATATAGCCATCCCAAATTAAAGGAGTATTGTCCGCCCCAATTTCCCCAAAATTTTTTGAAGAAAAGGGGAGGTGAAAAGACATGATGCTTAGGATTTTAACACTATTTTTACTCTTATTTTCTACATTTACTTCTCAAGCTGGAAGAACCTTCGAAGTCCAATATAGACAAGTAATTAGATCGGGATTCTCGGAATACAATATCGAAAGCCCGCAACGTCACACCTATAAAATGGTTATGCATCGAACAATTTCCGATCATCAGGTTGTTGGCGAGGGTCCTTTTAGAACTCATAATTTTAAGATTCAAGGCGTGGAAAACACCTATGTGTTAGGAGTCGATGTTCCAGGTTACGCCCGGATGAGCTTTGAACCTGCCGAAGATGAGCAATTTTGTTATATCACCTTTAGTTCTTACAACCAGGAAACGGGCGAGCGAAACGAAGTCAGAGAAAAGGCCCGGTTTATTGAAGGGAGATGGAGCCTGTATCTTCAAGGCGACCGAGTGCGTTTGCGGATTCAAAACGAAGAACAGGAGCTGAGAAATGCTCTCGTACTGGCTCTTCAAATGTTGGATCAAAGCATCAGTTCTGACGGAATGTTAACGAGCTACAAAAAGTCTGATCCACAAATCATAGGCATTCAAACGCAAGGTCATGAAGAGTTTTCGGGAAGCCTATCAAATGGCTTTACTGTCACTAGTCCACAAGTTCTTTTAAGCGGTGGACTAAAGTACACTCTTTTTTAAGTGATCTGAATTATTATCCGCAATTAAAGAGTGCCAATTGTTCAACTCAAGAGAGTAAACGAAGAGCCTGTTGAGGTAGTGAATTGGCTTGTGCGAGAGTCGAAATCGAAGCGTTTAATAAAACTTGAGACGAGGCTAGAGTGCTTGTTGCATCTGCAACATCGGTATCTCTAATTCGACTTTTTGCGGCCGTCATATTTTCCTCATAAATGCTTTGGTTTTCAATTGTGTGTACAAGACGTGTTTCGATAGCCCCTATGTTGGATCGCATCTCATTCACCCGAATCAGGGCGTCATCTAAAGGAGACAGGGCCTCTTGAGCAGTGGTTTGCTCAGTAAAATCCAGTCCGGTTAAATCCAGTCCATCAAGAGTTGCATTGTTTAGGGAAGGATCAAATGTGATCCGATCCTCAAAGTCATCGTTGTTGATGCCTACTTGAATTTCAAAGCTGGGAGTTTGGCCATCTAGTAATATGGTTTTGCCCCAACGGGTGACGGCAGCGATTCGGTTGACCTCATTTGTTAACTGAGTGACTTCCGTTTGAATAAATTGCCTTTCATTTTCACCGACTGTATCTGAAGAGGCCTGAACTCCAAGTTCACGTAATCGAATCACGATATTGGCAATTTCATTCAATCCTCCCTCAGCAGTCTGAATCAGCGATATGCCGTCGTTGGCGTTTCTAGAAGCCTGTCTTACGGAGCGAATGGTATTTCTCATCATTTCAGAAACGGAGAGTCCTGCGGCGTCGTCTGCGGCTTTATTGATCCTATAACCACTGGAGAGCTTTTCCGTAGCGGATTCGATATTCATTTGGTTGCCCGACAATTGGCGTGCGGCCTTTACAGCTGAGATGTTGGTCGTGATTCGCATTCCCATAATTGCTCCTTCGTCTAAAATCTAAGGTCGTGGTCTGATCTAGTCGAGAGACATATGTCTTAGACCGAAAGCCTTGATTCATAGGGCTCATCGTCCAGTGAAAATATAATTTAACTGTCGAGAGGTCCTGTTTTCTTGACTAATTACCTATATTTAGACAAGAGTCTTGCCAGACCATAGAACCGTCTTGGGGTAGAACGTCTGGGAATCAAGACCAATGAATTAGCGCTTTTGTCTAGGGAGAGATGTGAAGAAAAGTGAAAGCGTTATGCCGAATAGTTTTTTAAAGCCTGAATGGCGCGGGAAGAAGCATTTAAAATTTGTAAACCAAAATGGCGTTGATTAGCTCCTGAAAAATCATTTGATTTTCTTGTATAGGCTACAGAACACTTAAAGGTTCCTCCGGCTAAGGATGGGTTGCCAAGGACTTCTATGACGACACGATCATTGTGTGTCACTCGCAAACCAGTTGCCGCAATCAAAAAGCCCTCAGAGCTGAGATCAATTAAGTAGCCACGGGTGGGATTGGGATCACCTTTTTTATAAATTAAAATTTTATTAGTTGCATGTTGTCTCTGGCTGACTCGCTTTTCTCGATTTGAAAGATCCTGTTCATAATTAAACTGCATAAAATCGTGGGCTGGTTTTGCGTTCTTTGGGCGCCTTCTTGCTTTATCGACAGTGGTCTTATAATGCTTGGGGCCTAATGTGACCGCCGACTCGGTGCCATGAGGTTTATGTAGGTCGGTGGTCACAAAAGAGTCCAACCGGCCGTTTGAGGCAAAGACTTGATCACTACCAGTGGCCTGAGGAAAAGAGTCCTCTCCATTGGTTTCGGGAATGGGTTTAGCAGCAAAAATTTGATCCGTTGTTTGAAGTGGCGAAAGACCCTCAAAAGTCGAATTCGATTCGGGCTCCTGTTTGGCGGAAAAGATTTCCGTAATTCGCGAAGAGGGGTGAAATTGATCTTTAATTCTGGAGCCGTTTTTTTGTTCAAACCTTACTGTCTTTGTTTCAGTTTCATCGATGGTCGTATCAATTTCAGTAACGGTATGGGATGAAAAATCCCCATCATAAGAGGAGTCCTCACGAGGTCGTAGTCCTCGGGAATGAACAGTGCGAGCTTTTGGTCTGTTGCTATGGCTCATTGGCCTCCCCCAATTCTTACATTAAAGATTTGCAATATGTTTGCCAGGAATCAGTTGAAAGTCTTTCAAATAATCGTGTAAATTCAATAATTTAAAAGATTGAAGAATTATTATAAAGCATTCGATTTAACCGACTGTCTAACGAATAGACACTTTTTCGGTAACAAAATTTTGTAGCAAATGGTCTGCTAAGCGATAGATTTTAGGGGGCTTCTATCGCCTAGTGTATTGAATGATGTTCCTCTGGGAACACACCCCAAACATCTGCGTTGAAGTCAGGTGTCGTTTTAGCGGATTGCGTTTTAAAAGGGTTCTCCCATAAAACTCTCCTAAGTAGAAAGCCAGCTTTCTTTGCTCTGCTAATCCATGATCGCCAACGGCGTGTTGATCACCAAGGATCGACAATAGGCGCAGGGCTTCATTTCTCTGATCAAGATCCAAAGGGTGATTCAAACTTAATATCAGCCCGGCGATACAATCAGCCTGAAGTTCTTGGATTTTTACTGAGAGCATTGGCAACGTGTAGGGATAGGAAAAGCCATGTCGAAACTGAAGGATGTGTGCAAACTCGTGAGCCAAAATAGTGTCCATTCCAAGGGAGTAGTCGACCTTCCAATTGCTCGAAATCTCCGTCATTAAACGAAGTCCAAATAAAATATAGTTTCCTGGTCGAAAAGCTTTAGCATTTGCCCCGTCCTCATCATTATAGGCGCCAAGACAGAGTGTGGACGACGACGAGTTAAAAACGGAATCTTGAGCGATATCAAAAGTAACTGTCCATTCGCGGAGCCGAGAAACCAGGGTTTCAACATTGCTACCAACATCAAGACGAAACGTCTTAGAATTTATTTGCAATTGAACGACCTCGTTAGAGAACCCCTGATAGCCCTTGGGGATTTGGAAAAGACATTGGGGAGTATTCATAGGGGCAATGTCGGCAATAACTGGATTTGAAACAATCGAAAAAATAATCAATAAGAATGAAAAATTTCTAATCACGGGTCACCTACGTTCGAATTGAGTGTTCCAAATATAAGATTGCTAAAAAGGTGCCACTTGGAAATCAGCCTCTAACTGATGATGTTTGCTTTAATTTTTTTGAGAAAAGGGCCTGCTCTCAGAGGACTTTTCAAAAATATAGGCTGTTGATTTGTACTCGTGATGTTCATTAGTGAGGGTGTATTTTTGCTTGAGCAACTCAATGTCGGTGTTTTCCTGTCCTTTAAAAAAAATAAAGCGATCCGGAGCGGATGGCTTTAGAAATTCCTTAAGATCGCAAAGGGGAGCTTTTACACGGGCCGGAGACTGTTGGACGATAAAATAAAAATTGCACATCTCTGCTAGATAGCAACAACCAAAAATGGGTGTGTTGGGCTGATTTTGATGCCACAGGGAAACAACATTTTGAATCGCTTTCATATTTGGCTTTTGAGGCTGTCCGAAAAAATTTCGGTCCTTAAAAGTCCATTTGACGGAAAAGAAAACGAACAGACTAAGAATTATGGCTCTTGGCATTTTCGACAACATTGACAAGGTGATGGCGACAAACAGCAAAAAAGGTGGAAGCGGTNNTCACTAACATATATTTTTGATTTAAAAGAGGAAGAACAGCAAAAGAAAGAAAGTAACCCAGTACATAGACGGCGGGGGTGACAAAGCCACTGATCAAATATACCTGCTTTTCTTTAGGTGGTAATTGAGACCGAGTGATCTTGTAAAGGCCAAAAACAATAAGTAAGTAAGTCAACAGGGAGAGGGCCCAAGAGTTTCCTACAAAGTATTTAGGCAAGGTCAATAAATCCATCCACTGAGGAAAAGGAACCCAAAAACGTTCTCTTTGAGCAGCGCTTAATATGGGAATGATCCAAAGCAGTAACAAAGATCCGGGTAGAACGAAAATAAAGGACCATTTTTTTAGAATGTCCTTTATGTCCTTGGATAGGAAAATTAAAAATAGGGCAAAGGCCAACAAAAATAAAGAACCAAAGTAATGTGTATAGATAAGAAGTGTGTTCACTGCAATGGCGATAACTATTTCCCATTTTTTAGCGTTTGCGGACAGTGCGACAATGCTTGTTGAAAAACTAAGAAAAGTTAAAAGCAGTAGCAGCGAATAGGACCGGGCCTCATGGGCAAAATAAAGCGTGTTCCAATTAATGGCTATAAGAAGCATGTAGATGATCGAAACTTGGCGACTGTTTTTTAAAGGAAGCCTGGCCATGTTCAGACCGCTGAAGATGAACAACCAACTACAAATGGCGGGAAGATATCGCAGGGACTTTTCCGAATAAGAGGACGATCCAAATAATAGATGATCAAGTAAATAGTATAGAGGAGGATTGGCGGTTTCATGATAGAAGAGATTTTCTATCAGAGCCTGAAGCCTCATAAGTCGCGTTGTTGCATGAGTGTAGAGTTCATCCGCCCATAGCGAGGGATGTCCCAAATCATAAAAAATCATTGGAGCAGCTAAAACTACTATAGCTATCTCTCTTAGCGGCACTTGTTTTTAACTCCAATAGTTGATCTCGGGTTTGCGTTTCAGTTCCTATTAAAAATGATGTCTAGAGAGATCTCAACGGCTATTCCACTGATAAGCTTTTCTTTTTTCAAGTAGGCCAGGCAGTAAGAAGCTATTGGGGGAAGCGTCAAGCAGGTCGTGAAATCAAAGAATTACGGGAGCATATGGATAATTTTGTTGGTTTCAACAATTCAAATAGGCATATTTCCGAATTTAAGTTTTGTTTTATTTACGTTTTGCATATGGCAAGCAATCCGATTGAGAAAAGCTGAGCTTAAAGAATTAGCTGTGCAATGTAATGGAGAGTTTGTCGTTACCAGTAAAAAACACGGAGTAAAGTCTGCCAAGAATTGTGGCTATTATGGCTGGGCCAAAGCAGATGCTATATGTAAATAGTCCCTTTTTCTAAAATTTGATTTTACGGAGTAAATTTCAGGCCAAGTGATCGCTCGCTTGGCCTTTGTTTTGCTTTTTATTTTTTAGGAAGATTTAAATTTTCTTATCTGAAAAATGGCGGAGAGACAGAGATTGGAGATCTTGTTTTTCAACCATTTGAAACTATTTAGATAAATGTCATTTCAATAACTTGCCACGTTTCATTGTCAGTTCTAGGTAGCTCTAGTCGGTCACTGACGGGGTGGTCGTTCCACGGAGTACGGGGAGAGTTTACTCACTTTCAGAGTCGGTGTTCTTGGGCTTAATGTCGTTTCTACGAATGTGCGCAAAGACGTCATCAGCACTTAATGGTGCTTCGAAGTCAGCAATGTTTTGAACAAACTTGCTTTTTTGCTCCTTGAAATCTACTAGGAAACGGTCTCTATCCTCTTGAGGCATGTTCGTTGACTTAATTTCGCCCCCTAACGTGGAGACTGAGCCTTTAAACTGATGAATGAGTTCCGAAACAAGGTCAAGAGAGGAACACATTCCAAGTACTGGATTACATAATGCAATCCGTATTTCGAGGGACTGAGAATCCGATTGCAGATCAATAACGAAGTCATCCTGCTCAATTTTGTAATATTTGAAATACTTGCTCTCTTTAGGTATGGGAACGGCATTAAATCGTTCCAGCACCTTTTGCCAAGAAATTTTGGCTGTCTTGGGAGCAGTATATTTAAAATTATATGATTCTAATCCCATGTTAACCCTCACTCTGGTACAAATTCAGCAAACTCAATTAGACTCCAGTCAGGCAAACCTCGTAATTCCCCTTTCCGAGTAAAAACCGGAACATCGATCCCTGTTATTTTGGAAGCCATATACCTATGGTGACCATCTATAATGTACTTCCCTGAACTATTCTCTAAAACCTCAATCGGTTCCACCCTTTGTCCTGATTTGAGCGCTGAGATTTTATCATCGACAATTCGTGGATTGATAAAATCCTGTGTCGGTTTGAGAATGCTATTACCTGCACCAACAATTTCATCGGGTGATTGCAGCATCCATTTCCAGTCATTTTTGAAGCTCCTAACTGCAACAGAAACTTTAGACAAATCATCGTCAATTATTCCTGCTTTATTGCCCAATCGCGTGCGCGTAAGTAATTTACTGAACTTGCTCAGTTTTTCCTTAGTTTTTAACCCAAGGGTATAGGCAGCATCTAAAACCTTAACTCTTTGATCCATACGCCACTGGGGGCTAAAAAGTGTGTTGTCAGCGAGAATCTTTGATCTTTTCGTGATGTCTATGAGCTTTTTAGAGGAGGTCCCAACGACTTCTTTGAGACCTTTGACAAAGCTTCTTATCTCATCGGAGTGCTTCAATCCTATGTTGCCTACTGCACCGATAATCTGGCCTGCGTGATCTAATCCAAGGCCAATTGCTGGCTTGAGGGTCTTGAGGGCGCTCAAACCTATTTTTATTTTGCTCCCGTAGCCACCAGTTATAACGCCAAATACAGCAAACCCTCTCTCGACGGGAGTAAGAATCTCCCCGGTCCGATAGTTCTCACCTGAAAAGGCTTCGTAAAGATCAATCCCGAGTCCGACGCCAGGTGTAACCCTAGCTGCGAAATCCAGGGTGTCTGCAGAAGCGACCAGATCCCACATGGCCTTAGCATATGTCTTAAAAGCATCTCCAGTATCTTGATCTCCACGTTCATAAGATAGTTGGGAAGTTTTGATAAACTCCTTTCCTAGGGCTTTACCTTTTCTTCCTTGTGGGGATTCAGGGCGACTTTGATTGAATGACTTTTGTAACTCATAAAGTTCGGGAAAATTAGCAGCAAGACGTTCCTCCTCCGATAGAGGATTTGGGGCCGGTTTAGTTGGAGCTAACTCAATGTTTTCTGGAATGGTAAGTGCGGCAAAATGGTTGGCATTTTGCTGTATAGCCTGAAAATCAACTTTCTGCTGTTGAACGTGCTTTGCGACTAACTGATCGACTTTGTTCAAGTAATCATCATAGATTTTCTTTTCCTTTTTCTGAACCTGCTGAATGACCTCATAAAGAATTTCTTGATCACGGATGCTGTCGTTCTGAATGGGTCTATGCTTAAAAATCATCTTGATTATTTCGATCGTTGGCAGATGTTCTGGCAGGGACTTAACACGTGCAGGGCTAATTTTCTTTAGATCATATAGCTTTTCCACCTGCGAAATTAGTTGCTCTTCATAGCTGGCAGGATCCAACCTGAAGTCGCTGATTCCTTTGATGAGCTCGTCTAGAGCAGAGGTGTCTGGTCCTTGAAGGCCGGGCAGAATAATGTCGGGATTTGTGGGCAGCTCAATAATTGGAGGATCGGGAATTTGTGGGATTAGATCTTTTTCGTCAAAGCCTTTAACTTCTGTACATACTTCGCCCCAGGTGATGGATTGACCGCCCTCATAGTGAAACACAGTTGGTTGAGGAACACAAAACTGCATTCCTTGGCTAGTTAGGCTAGATAGGGCGAGTGAACAAGAAATAGCTATATGTAGGAAGGCCTTCATTCCCCAGACCCTCCTTCCAAAAATCGATGAAGACTATATGCGAATTCCTCAGTGATAAGTTCCTCACGACATGCTTTTTGAAAAGATACTGGCAATTGTTGAGGAGCAATTTTTCTATCGGCTTCTTGGCAGGACCAGCTCAAGAGTTCTTTTGTCGATTGGCTGTCATCAGTAAAGTGTGATTTCAATTCCGAAGTTAGGGGCTCAATTGTTGAAGCAAAGTCCGATTCACATGCCTCTTGAAGCTCCTTGAGTGTCTTTAATGCCTTTTGCGCTTTTTTTTCGGCCTTTACCGTGAGATAGATATTTTTTGAATGAAGGCCTAAATTTCTTTCTCTTTTAGCTAGCCTGATAGCAAAGTTAGCCTTGGAAGGTGCTGTTCGGCACTTGGCTTTAAATCTTGCCTGTTTCATAGAGTCTCTTAGGAAGGCTTCGTCCTTTTGCCGCATATATTGCTGCCAAAGATGAGTTACAGCTTCTATTTTCGATTCAACGAGTGCCTTGTCGATTTTTAAGCTTAACGCTTGCTCGGGATTTGAAACAACGAAAGTCCGTAAGGATTGAAGGTTGACGATGCAGAGGTCCGCAGAATCTTTACTGGTAATCTTCTCACATGTCTTAGACGCCAACTGAAGGTGTGTGCGTAGGCGGGCCACACGCAATCTCTTCGATTGAAGTTCTGCCAATTTATTGTTTTTTGAATCGATCTGTATATTGGCCTCTATGAGCTGATGCTTTCGATCTTGTTCGACGACTGCTATTTTTGACAAAACAGCGTGTAAACGTCGAGGGTGATCTTCTCGCCCAAGAGCCGAAAAAGATAAAATAAATAACAAACAGAAGGCGAGGATCTTCATTAGACGCCCAACGCCCGAATTTTCGCGTCAAAGTCTCTTATTTGACTCTCATATCTAACCTTATACGCCCTCAAACTTTCAAGGGTCTCGTCACTTGATTTTACCGTTGCCTCTAAAGCCCTATCGCCTTCTTCAATAAGTTTCTGGATGCGGCGTCCTTCAGCTAAAATTTCAATTTGATCGTCAAATGAGATTTGAGCTTCTAAAGCTTTGGTGTCATTAACTCCTGAAACGAAGCTTTCAAGATCTTTGGCAAGCCCTTTGTTGATCTTCGCAACGCGTTCTAGTTCCACTAAATAGTCGTATAGCTGTTGGAGGTTGGCTTCGGAGACTATGATCTGCTCAACCAAGAGGGCTCTGTCTTCATGGCTTTGCGAGATAAGCTCTTTCACTAGGCCAAAATAAATTTGAAAATCTTTTCCGGCCTTTCTGACCTCGCCCTGAGCATTTGTGAACCTATTAACAGTGGCAACTGTGCCCGATATTTCTCCTTCAGTTTTTCCAAGCTCGTACCTGACTCTTTCTCTTTTAGCTTCAATTCCTCGCTTGTCCTGTTCTAGTTTTAGCTTTCGGGCTAATTCTGCCTTTTCTGCTTCCTGACGCCTATTATGGGCTTCGATTCTAGATCGCTCATCAGATGCTGCCTTTCCGATCCCTATAGCGGGAGCGATGCTTGACCAAAAAGCATAACTTTTCTGCGGGAGACTTAAACTTAGGGCAACAAACAGTAATAGAATTTTATTCATCTAATTTTTCCTTTTTTCGGTCTTAAAATTAAATTGGGTCTGCAGGATAATTCACAAAGCGTCTCATCTTTGGGATCATCCCTTGAATATTCGGCACAAGGTTTCCGTCGGGGTATTCCTCTAAAAACGTTGCTGCTTTTTCTAGCCACTTTTCGCCCAATTCTTGATTTGGTGCGATTGGGGAAAAACCTTTCGGATCCGCCTTTATTGTTAAAAAAGTCACATAGTAATCGACAAGTAACTCGCGAAATTCTTTGTTTTGTTTCTTAAAACGTTCTGAAGCCAGAAATGAAGGTG
>JAGRAG010000342.1 GCA_020435025.1 Bdellovibrionales bacterium
CTCGATCAAAGAGTAGTTTCCACCAAAGGTGAAGGAGTAGGGCAACTTCTTGCGAAATTCAAACTCGAGGCCACGGCTGACAGCTGCATCAATATTTAAAGAAGTGTATTGTGTATCCGTTGTCCCGACAATACGGCCATCGTCACTTAAGGAGCCGTAGATAGCCTCTATTGGATTTATGAAATTCTTCTGGAAAAACCCTAAAGAGAGGACCTCACCTCTTTGAAAAAACCACTCCCATCGAACTCCCATATTCTGAATCTGTGCGGAATCCAAATTGGGATTTCCCTTAAATTTGGCTCCTTGATCCACATCGTTCCAGACGGTGTTAGAAATTTCTCGTAGATCCGGGCGAGAAAGAGTTTCACTGTAATTGGCTCTCACTTGCATCGTTGGCGTGACCTTGTAAGTGGCAGAAAATGCCGGAAGATAATCTATAGTTTCCAGCTGACTCACCGTAGTTCCACTATTAAAGAGTTTAAAGCTCTGCACTTCTTGCAGAGATCGTTCAAAGCGCACACCAGAGGTGAAAGACCAATCTTTTATGGAAACAATCACATTGCCAAAGTAAGCATCAATATTTTGATTCGCCAAATAGTTGTCTGTATCGTTAGCTTGTTGATAGAGCTCGCCAGCCGGATTGGAAAAGACAGAGTTGGGATCTTGAGAGGCATCTAGGTTTTGACTGGGATCATCAAACTTAAAATAAAACGTCCGCGAGACGTAGTCCCGTTTTCGGGACATTTTGTTGTAGCCCGCTACAAATTTAGCCTCGCGCACAGAGGCCACAGAAAAGGGCTGAGTGTAGGAGAACCCATAATTTGTGAGTTCATCAGGCATCTCATTCCATAAAACAGTATTTCCAGCAGAACCGTTTTCTGTTTCCAGTTGGTAGAGGCCATCTTGTAATTTGTAGACATACATTTTGTTATCGGGTTCTTCTAACCTTGCGGTGCTTTTAGATAGATGCCACTCGACGGTTGCATTTTTCAAAGAACGAATTTTACTTTCTCCATTGAATTGATGAGCTTCGATGGATCTTTCTTTCCAGCCTAATTCTGACTGTTGATAGAGCTCTTTTTCGGCATTCACCCCGACACTTTGTTTGACATAGCTTTCTGAGTTACGAAGAAGAGATCCGTTGTAATTCACCTTGTTCTGACGATACTGTAGGCCCAATCCCACAAGGGCACCCACTTTAATTTTATTTTTGCTATTTGCCACATCTGCGTGGGAATCTTCTGTTAATGCCCGTCCTGATTGATTGTACTGAGTCTTTCGCTCTTCATCATAACTCCATTTATTAGAATAGAGAGTGGAAAGGTTGTAGCCAATACGAAAGCGTCCCACTTTCAATCGATCTCCAAAACCGAGTGTAAAATTAGGAATGTTGCTCACGTCATCATTTGTGGTTTCCCGAATATTATAGGACTTATTGATTGCAACGGCGAGCTCCTTGCGCTCGTCAGGCGAGAGGGTTGAGATATTTTTTCCTAAATCCAACTGTCTTTGTAAAAGCGATGGTAGAGACCGGCTTCCATCATCAAAACCCGTCCAATCTTTTCCGCCACCTTCATAAGTCTTTACAGGTCCAACATCTTCCAGTTGTATAGAGAGGGAGGCATTGACATATCTTTTTGCAGGAAGGGACTTGGTTTTAATCTGAATCACTCCACCACCGAATTCACCCGGCATCTCCGGAGAATAGCCTTTTTGCACAACCATGTTTTCAATCACAGACGCCGGAAATAGATCAAGTGGAACAACTCGCCGAGACGGATCCGGAGAAGGCATCATTGAAGAATTCAGCAAAGTACTGGAGTAGCGCTCACCTAGGCCCCGCACATAGACGTACTTTCCATCTACCAAAGAAAGTCCGGTGACCCGTTTTAACGAGGCGCCCGCATCAGAATCTCCAGAACGAGAGATCTGTTCCGAGCCAATCAAGTCGGCCACGGTGACATGACTTCTTCGAATTTCAAGAAGTGCTGAGACAGAACTTTTGAGATTGGGAGAAAGTACGACAAACTCTTCAAGTTCTAACCCCGAAGGACTTAAAATAATTGTTTTTAGGCTCTCTTTTTTATCTAACACAGTGGAAACATCTTTCACATGAGCTGTGGAAAAGCTTTTATGAAAGACACTTAGTGAGACCTTTCCCTGTGGAACGGGGCTTTCAAAATACCCTTGGGGATCGGTGGTTAGCTCGATCTGTGTGCCATGAACGATGACTTTGGCACCAGCTATCGGAGTGTTCTCTTTTTGCCGTAAAACACGTCCGGAAATCCAATGGGTTTTTTCTCTCAAATTTTGTTCAGAATCAAACACTGGTTCCGTAGTGCGTATGTCCTTAACGATCTGATCTTTAGGCAATAATGTAATATTAATATAAACAGACTCTCCTGGAGGGACCTTCAGATCAACAGTTTGGAATTCCTTCTCACTATTAAATATTTGAGCTACATACTTTCCTTCAGGCAAAGTGAGATCCAAAACGCCAGAAGAGTCAGTTTGATAGTCTCCATAATTTTCTATGACGATTTTTGTAGGTCCCGCTGGCATATGCCCTCGAAAGACAAAAAAGGTCAGATCCCCTTCTCCGGCCCATGCTAAGAGGGAAGAAAAAACAATGACAATTAGTAGACTAAAGCGTCCCATAGCATTCCCAATGATTGTTTTGACATTCAGAAACCAACTCCATCAATTTGGAGGATTTAGAAATCAACTTTTCTTTTTTAATACTTTTTAACAGCCCTTTAGAGTGATCGTAATCGCCCTGCATAAGAAAGGTGTAAGCCATAGCATATTTGATCTCATCATCTTCATAGGCTCCATACTGCTTCAGTGGAGTCTCCAAAGATCTGGCGAGATCAAATCGTTCCCGTTCAATATAAAATGAGAGCTTTTGAGTCAGCTGTTCTTTGGGATTTTTGACCATGACGTTAATGACTTGGGCCCGATCAATGCGTCCTTTTTGCATGAGATACTCGGCTGCCATGTGCGAATAGCTGCTGTCTAAATAGGCCAGTTTGGTGTAAAGATCTCCGGCCACAAAGGGCTTTTTATCAAGATCATAGGCGGCAGCAAGAAGTTTGGCGACATCAGCACTGCTGGCAAATAGTAAACTGGCTCGCTCTAATAGGACAATTGCCTCTTGAACTTTATTTTTGGAAATCAGAAGTTGTGCTGATTGCAGATGAAGCTCTTCATTGAGTGTTCCATGAATATCCAGCATTTCATACATGACTTTTAAAGCTTCTCGGGTCAGTTCCATCTCCATCAAGTAATGACTGAGAAGTCGATAGGTCACAAGACGTTTTTTGGGAAGAACCTGATTGAGCTGGTCCACCGCCAACTCTGGCTTTTGATTTTCAAAATAGACTTTGGCTTTAAGATGAAAAAGAGAAGGAGCTGAGTCTT
>JAGRAG010000343.1 GCA_020435025.1 Bdellovibrionales bacterium
GTTTGGCTGCGGAATTTAGATGTATTAGACAGCGAGCAAATAGAAAGATTGATTAAAGAAATAGTAAATAAATTAGGAAGTGTTGATATACTTATTAATAATGCTGGCATAACTGATCGATCAACAGTTGAGGATTCAAATAGAATATATAGGCAAGTTCAAATGGCCGTTAACTACTTGGCCCCATTTGAAATTATTGGTCGGGTTCTTTCTTTAATGAGAAAAAATAAATTTGGTAAGATCATAAATGTCTCGTCTGCTGGAGGATTTATGGCTATGCCGACTATGTCATCTTATAGCGCATCCAAGTTTGCACTCGAAGCTGCGTCCGAATCGTTGTGGTATGAAATGAAACCTTGGGGCATCCATGTAACTCTAATAATTCCTGGCTTTATAGATTCATTGGGATTCTTAAATACAACAGAAAGCATCAAATGCCAGAGAAGTTCTGAAGACTCTACAAGCACCTATTTTGAGCACTATAAAGGAATGAAACGATTGATATCAGATAATATGTATTCATCGAATTCTACAAATCAAACTATCGCAGCCAAAATATGCAAGGTTATAAACATGAAAAAACCTCCACTTAGAGTTTACGTTACTTTTGATGCTTGGCTTTTCTTTTGGTTTAGAAAAGTGCTTCCGCTTAAAATTTACCATCTAATAATCTACAATTTCCTACCAAGCATTGCGAAGTGGGGTAAGCAACCTTATCAAAAATAGGTGAAAAATGAAAAATAATAAGTGCAATAATTTAAATCACTCAAAAATGAACGTATCTGTTCGCTTTTGCTCCTCTTGTGGCGAGGCTGTGAACACAAAAATTTCCATTCGCTCTTGCGATGAAAATTTGCATTCGAGACGAATTAAAGAAAGAAATAAGTTTTGTAGGGACTGCGGGAAACCCCTTTTTGTCAGTAGAACAATATTTAGATGAATGCCCTTGGGGACAAGATTCCACTGTCAAAGGACGGGCACCTAAATTCCGTAGAACCCTAAATAACGGAACCAGAACCGAACCCCCAAAATCACAACCGTAGAACTAAAAAAGAAACCTTCAGGTGCTTTTTATTTGGTGTTCGATCATCTTAGGACTGCAGGCACCACTCTTCCAAAGAGTTGGTTTTTTCTCCAAACGTAGCGAGGTTCCCAAGGGTTCTGGTTCTACGGAACTCAAGCGTTGTATCTTGAAGACTGAAGAATAACCCTTCACTCTTGTGATGTTCATATAGCATATAAGACGTTTTGCCTACGTCAACTTTGATGACGCAATATTTTCTGGCTGTCTAAATTTTCTTATGAGCCAAATAAAACTAAGTAGTACTGTTGATAAAAAGATCACCGTTACGACGATATTAAAATTTGAATTGGGTTTGTAATCGCTGCCCACAGCTTTTACTCCTGTAATATTTGGATACATATTGAGTATTGGAAGGTGAAAGCCAAAATAAGTCGCCAGAACTATTGCCCCTGGTTTATACTCTTCAAGACTTATTACCTTTCTGGTTAGATCTCGTGAATCAAATTTTACATACGGAGAAAGGGGCCAAGGCGTACCTTCATTTTTATACATCAGGGTCTTGCCTGTTGCTATGTCTTTTGCAGAGACATACTGTATGTCCTTCAAAAAATCACCATTTGGTCCACTTCGTATTTCCCTTTTTACTTCCGTCCCAACAAGATTCACTTTGTTAGTGAACGGAAGATAGTAAAACAAACCAATGGCCAATATAGATATGATTACAATATAAGAAACGAAAGCCCATTTTTTCATAGCACCTACTTCAACCAGCCATTAATCTTTTCAGCTATAGAATCCGTGAAATTTTCTCCAGCCTGCTTAATTGCAACTGTCATTTCATCAATTTTTTTCTCAAGCTGTTTCTTTGTTTCATTTGTTGAGTCATGAGTATCAACGTTTAATTTCGCTAAATCGGCTTCAAATTGTTTCTTTTTTGCTTTTACGCGACGTAAAAACTCATCTGTTTGGTCTGACATTATACTCTCCTTCATTCATTTTGTAATCAATTCCTACTTGCTTTCACAACAATATCAACTCTACGGTTCAAGGAACGCCCTTGTTTTGTTTGGTTGTTAGCAATTGGTTTTGCTTCACCAAGGCCTTTTGATTCAATATTGTATTCAACGCCTATTGAGGAAAAGTACCGCTTCACAGCATCGGCTCTTTTGTTTGAGAGAATCAGATTGTATCCTTCCTTACCCGCAGAGTCCGTATGACCCTCAACCACGACTTCATTGGTGTTTAGATCACCCACAATTTCACTAACTTTGGAAAGTAACGGAAACGCCGAAGTAGGTATGGTTGCATCTCCAGATTTAAAATTAATCTTCTTAAGGCGAATAATTAACTCTTGCCCTTGCCGATAAACGCTAGCTTCTTCAGCAAAATGAGTTCGGACCTCGTTCATCGCTTTTTGAAAACGGACATCATTCTCAGCATCTAAAGCTCGCCCTTGGCTTCTTACAAGCCGTTCTGAAACTGTACCCAATTCACTTTCAGTACTAGTCAATGAATCTTGAAGGTCACCTACCATGTCTGAAAGATTTCCTAATTTTCTCTCCTGATAGACAAGCGTCAAAGCAACATCCTCCGAAGAACCTTTAGCATCGCCTTGAAGTTTTGCCATAACGTCATCGAGTAACTTGGCAGACATGTTTGCTTGCTCAACCTCAGCTTCATAGCCTCTAGAATCACGCGGACTCTGCCGAATTAAATTCTCAGCAATATTGAAGTCGGATTTAGCTGTCTTAAGTGTTTTTGGTGCCAAATTATTGGCATCATTGTTTTCTGCCTTTTCAATAATTCCGCGAAAGGAACCAAGTTGCATATTTTGAACAGCTGCCACTTCTAGATCTAAATACTGACTTTGAAAAAGAGAAAGCTTTTCTGCAGACAAATTTTCAGTAAAAAGATCGGCTTCATATCGAAGAGAGTCATCTAATTTACTAAGATTACGGCTAAGGGTTTTACTCTCAAACAAACCTGCCTTAATCGCATGTTTTCTTGCAGACAGAATACTTTCTGGTAGAACTCTTCTAGTATCGGCGACTTTTTTTGGCTCTTCACCCTTCATGGTGGGAGACAGTGAGTCACAAAGAGAAGGCATAAGCCCTTAATCCAAGTAGAATTTAGGTTACGACGCCAAAATTCAAAAGGAGAAAAGGCTATGTCTTCATCAGAGAGGTTATCACGTTTTATTGTACATCGCGAGTTGAGAGTTTTAGATTGGGTTCAAACAGGTAAAGCCCACTCAGAAGCACGATGTGAGAAGGTTTCTAAGGGCGAAGTTTGTCCACGTTGTGCTGAATTTTCATGTTCTGTATATGATCGGCGTTGGGTCAAAATTAAAGATGCTCCAATTCGAAATACAAGCATCAAGTTGTTGATTCGTAAGTGCAGGTTTTATTGCAAAAAAGGTAAAAAGCCATTCACTGAACCCGTGGAGGGTATTTTGCCAAGAAAACGAACGACGCAAAGACTTCAAAGGGCCGTAACCAATGCTCGTCAAAAGTACTCATGCTTGAAAGATGTAAGGAAAGATTTTCGTTGCTCAACTTCGTATATTTATAGAGCATTTTACTCACAGCTCAAGATAGAAACAGGGCGAAAACTCAATTACGCCTGGCCCAAGACCATAGGTATTGATGAGCACTTTTTCACTCGGC
>JAGRAG010000344.1:0-3538 GCA_020435025.1 Bdellovibrionales bacterium
AATTTGCAATTCCCTTTTCGAAAGACTCTAAGGGGATAAGCAAAAAATACGCGATGCCGACGCAGGAAGTGAGGTAAAAGGGGAAAACAAGAAAGTTCTCAATGAAAGTTCATCACGAATTAACGAAGGGACTTTCAATTCGTCGAGAGAAAAATTGGAAGGTTTAAGTCCGATTTTTCTGGGCCAGCAGGGGAGACGTGGTATAGTGACCAGGTATTGAGCCTTCTCAAGGAGGAAAATAGTGAAAGAAAATAAGAGTGAATGGGTTTTGTTGCGTTCTTTTTCGAACAGCTTAGAAGCCAACATCGTCTGCTCTTTTTTGAATAGTCAGGGTATTGAGACACAGTCTCGTGATGAGCATATCGTAAATATCAATTGGCTTTATTCTAATGCCGTCGGTGGGGTTAAGGTTATGGTGAGAAGTCAGGACCTAGAAGCGGCTACGAGTGCATTGGAGGCTCAGGAAAGTGCACCTCCTTTAGAGGTGGTCGGTGAGGAATGTCCAAAATGCCATTCGACACAAACAGAGCACAACTTTAAGTCATACAAAGGGATTAAAACCCTGTTTGTGGCGCTCTTTGCTCTTGTATTACCCTTTCGAGATAGAGAGGCATGGAGCTGTCTTTCGTGCGGCCATCAATGGCAAAAAACCGAGTCTCAGTCAGGGATTTATATCTTTTTTAATTGGCTTATTTTTTTTCTCGTTTTGGGACTTTTGCTGAGTCTATTTATGGGTTGGTTTCGACAGATTTAGCGGAGTGGTCTGACTTAAATTAAGAGTGTTAAATTTGAATTTATTTTGTGTCTAGTTGGGACGTTACCGATAATTTCTAAAGTCCCCTGCGAGATCTCATGTAAGATGATTACATGGTTCGTAAGTCGTCGTGTCACATTGTTTTACTTCTCTTTGTGGTCTCTCTGATGACCTCACTTGTTGGCTGCAAATCGGGCGATGACTTAGGCTCGTACAATCCAAATTTGTGCAATGAAACCCTCACTCTGAACAGTAAAGTCCAGTTTGAAAAGCCAGAAGCCTTTAGTTGGAAGAAAGTTTCAGATGCGGATCGCATTTTTGTAGAGGTGGACTATCAGTGTCTGATAGATATCGCTGATGTAGAAAACCATATCTTAAAACAATGGTTACACCTATCAGATGAGAGTATGACTTTATTGATGAGAAGAAATGAAATTGGGGCTCACTCTTTCCCGGTACAGGGAAAAGATTTTGCTCAAGTGGATTCTGTTTTACGGTCCGAATGCGTGGCTTCCTATTCAAAGGAAAACAGATTTCACTTGTCTTTTACTCTACCAGATGATCCTGGTCACGGTCAGCAACTTCATTTTTCTAATACCCATTTAACGGATTATTGGGGTCAGTTTTGGGAATCAGATATCATACCGTCGTTGTCCACTAAGGTGGTGGTGGCGGTGATTGATTCTGGGGTTGATGTCAATCATGAAGATTTAGTGGATAATCTTTGGGTTAACGTTTTAGAGACTCCGGGGAATGGAGTTGATGATGACAATAATGGATACGTTGACGACATACATGGTTATAACGTGGTGAGTGAAATTGGTGATCCTTCAGATGAAGAAGCATTTGATTTTAGTGGCGGAACGGGATTTCATGGAACGGCTGTCAGTGGAATTATTGGCGCCGTGGGGGGAAACTCCAAAGGCGTCTCGGGAGTGATGCCGAATCAAGTTTCCATTATGGCTCTTAATGCAATGGGGCCCCTAGGTTATTTTACGGAAACGGCCTTGGTGAAAGCGATTCAGTACGCAGTCAATAATGGAGCAGATGTGATTAATTTGAGTCTTGGTTCGCGTACCTCGAGTCCGGTCATTGAAAATGCGATATCTCAAGCTGTCAGTCAGGGGGTTTTTGTTGTCGCCGCCGCAGGAAACGAAGGAACTGATTTGGTGAACTACCCTGCTAAAAAAGCATCACTATTAGATGGATTTGTATCGGTTGCGGCAACCGTACAAAGCACGAGTAGAATGGCCTCTTATTCATCCTTTGACAGTCGTTACGTTGAAATTGCAGCTCCTGGGTCTGACTATCCATTTGGGACCAGTGGTGGAAGCGGATTGATGACGACTCTGACAGGAAATAATTATGGCCGTATGGACGGAACTTCCTCCGCATCTCCGGTGATTTCGGGAGCTGCTGCTTTGTTGATTGCTCGAAGTCGGTCATTAGGAAAATTCATGACTCCTGCAGAAGTAGAGCAGTCTTTAAAAGCTGTTACTTCGGTGAATACCGCTTTAAGAAATAAAGTTCAGCAGTGTCGATCGCTAGACTTCTCAATGTTGTAAAAGAGTGGCCGATAGAATTAGTGGTCGACCTAGTGTTGGACGATAACTATCGATTCATTTTGATGCATAAGTTGAAATTCTTCAGATATTTGCGTGAATTGCCTCATATTGGCAACTTTTAAATAACCTATGTTTTGTCTGCTTTTCTTTTTCAGAGTATTATTAAGGTACAGAATACTTTTTATAGGATAGATGAATGGCAAAAAATGAGCGAATCTTGATTGTGGATGATGATGCCGATTTAGTGGAAGTGATTGCTGAGATCTTATCACTGTACAACTATCAAGTGACGACTTTAACGGGACTTTCAGGGTTGAAAGAGGCACTTGCCGAGAATGAATTTCAACTGATTATAACAGATTTGCATTTAGGAAGGGAATCTGGCCGTGAAATTGTTGAGGCGATCGGTCGGCGAGAGCGGCCCATTCCGGTGCTGATTATGACGGGATTTCCTGAAAATGAAGAGGTTAAAAATCTTCTTTATAGAGACTACGTTTCTGGACTTCTTATTAAGCCTTTCGCGGAGAGTGACATTGTCTCAAATGTGAAGTTGGCCATTGATAATGTACACTCTGTGACTCACAAAAAGGTAGCTCCTTTTCTGGCGGCGCCGTTATCTATTATCCAGGTGGACACAGACCTCGAATTCGATGTTTTTTTAAAAATCTATGAGGGAAAGTACGTTAAGATTGCCCATCACAACAGTCGATTGACACAAGATAAAGTAGAAGCTTTAGCTGCAAAGAAAATTCAGTCCATTTATATTCCGTATGATCAGTTTCCGGAAACTTTGAAACAGAATATTGATTATTTACGTCATTCAAGAGAGCAGGGTAAAAATTTAGGAGCTAGAGATAAAGAACTTCTTTTCATGTCTGGTCGGCCGATCACGGAGACTTTTCGAAGTTTAAACTTGGATGAGAGTACCTTTAAAAGTGTTGAAGAGTATGTCGGCATTTGTCTGCATTTTGCCTCTAAATTTGAACTTCTTTTTTCTGACCTAAGAGAGGTGCAAAAGAATAGTCCGGAGCGGTATTTTAGGATCATCAGCACTATGTTTTTAGGATGTGCTTATGCTCTTTTGACAGAGAAGTTTTCTAAAGATGAGGTTTTGGCTATTGGACTAGGCTCGCTATTAATGAATATAGGTGAGTCACAACTTTCAGAAGCGCTTTTTGTTCAAAGCTATGCCACTCTTTCCATGGCGGAAAGAAGAGAG
>JAGRAG010000344.1:3552-6270 GCA_020435025.1 Bdellovibrionales bacterium
AAAAGGGTGTTTCTCTTTTAAAAGAAATCCCGTCGGTCGCAGATTCGGTTCTTACTGTGGTCGAACAGCATCATGAAAGATATGATGGGAAAGGGTTCCCGAAACAGTTGCAGGGAAGAGAGATCGATCCATTGGCATCGATTGTTCGGGGAAGTGAGGAGCTTTCGTTGTGTCTTTATCCTCATCTAGATCATGAGATTGATGTGCCGACCGGGTTGGAGCGGTTTTGTGCCACTGCAGAGGGGCAAATTTCCGCAAAACTTATGAGCAATTTTCACGAGGTCTTTACGACTTTGGATAAGGTTTCTGGGGGCTGACCCATAAGACACTTTTCTTGCCGTCAGTGTCGTTCGAAGTTGCCTAAATATTAGGAATTTACTGAGAAAATCTGACCGATATCCTCTCTTGGCCCTTGGCCAATTCTTGACTCAAATTAGCGCTGGTGCTAACTGATCCTTTTGCGTTCAACCTTATATTTAGGGCCGTTTCGGCAAGGTGTGTCATGAAAGTGAATCGTTTGAAGGACCTTCAGACCCTAGTCTCTTTGTGTAAACGTCGAGGATTTGTGTTTCAAAGCAGTGAGATTTATGGGGGATTAAACTCTTGTTGGGATTATGGACCTCTGGGATCTCAATACAAGCTTAACGTTAAGATGGCGTGGTGGAAAGCGATGACTCGTCGATCAGACATTGTTGGTTTAGATGCTTCTATTTTGATGCATCCCCAAGTCTGGAAATCGTCGGGGCATGTTGATGGCTTTAGCGATCCCTTAGTTGACTGTAAAAAGTGTCGAAGTCGCTTCCGTGAAGACCAAGCATTGAAAAATGGTGTCGTAACCTGTCCCAATTGTGGTTCTACGGACATTACTGAGGCGCGTAGCTTTAACCTTATGTTTAAAACGCATATGGGACCTGTGGAAGATGAGGGTGCCGTCGTTTATTTGCGTCCGGAAACGGCCCAGGGGATTTATGTGAATTTTGAAAACGTAGCCACCAGCGCGCGCAAGAAAATCCCCTTTGGGATAGCTCAAATTGGAAAGTCCTTTCGAAATGAAATCACTCCTGGAAATTTTATTTTTCGAACTAGAGAATTTGAGCAAATGGAGATGCAGTTTTTCGTCAAGCCAGGGACCGATGAAGAGTGGTTTGAAACCTGGAAAGAGACCCGATGGAGTTACTACAAAACTTTGGGTGTGGATATGGACAAGTTGCGCTTTCATCAGCATGGAGAAAATGAGTTGGCTCACTATGCAAAGGCGGCTTTCGATATTGAATATGAATTTCCTTTTGGCTGGCAGGAGTTAGAGGGAATTCACAACCGCAGCGATTTTGATCTTACCCAACATCAAAAATTTAGTGGCAAGAAGTTAGAGTATTTTGATGAAGCAAATAAGGAGCGATTTCTGCCGTTCGTTGTTGAAACCGCAGCGGGTTGTGACCGAATGGCTTTGGCTTTGCTTTGTGATGCCTATAGGGAAGAAGTTTCCACTCTTGATAACGGCAAAGAGGATGTGCGAGTGGTTTTAGGTTTAAAACCGGTGTTAGCTCCCTATAAAGTTGCTGTATTGCCGCTTTCGAAAAAACCTCAGCTTCAGGATTTGGCAAATACTCTTCGTGAGGGGCTTAGCGAAGAGTGGAACGTTGATTATGATGATGCGGCTAGTATTGGCAAGAGATACCGACGTCAAGATGAGATTGGTACTCCGCTTTGTGTGACAGTTGATTTTGATTCTCTAGAGGACAACTGTGTGACCATTCGTCACAGAGACTCAATGAACCAAGACCGGATCGCTATGGACCAATTAAAAAACTATATTTTTGACCAACTCAATACTGCTTTTTAACAGTGTCGTTGGTTGAGGGGGCTACCTATGAACTTACAAAAAAGGGATCAAAAGATGAGTGCGACGGCTCGAGTGCCTAAAAAGTTTGTCTACAATTTTTCTGCAGAAGAAACAGAAGGTCATGCAGGTATGCGTGACATTCTTGGTGGTAAGGGGGCCAATCTCGCTGAAATGACTTCTTTAGGGATAGCGGTTCCTCCGGGGTTTACTATTTCTACAGAAATTTGTGGGGCCTTTTACAGAGACGGCGAAGTTCTTTCTGAAGAGGTGAAAAGTTCGGTTCGTGAAGCTTTAATAAAAGTTGAATAGGCGATTGGTAAGAGTTTTGGTGGTCGTACGAATTGTCTTTTGGTCAGTGTGCGATCCGGTGCTCGAGTCAGTATGCCGGGAATGATGGATACCATTTTAAACTTAGGTTTAAATGATGAAACGGTCGAAACGCTCACCTCTGACTCTGGCAATGCTCGATTTGCTTGGGATTCTTACCGTCGATTTATTCAGATGTATTCGAATGTGGTCATGGGAATGAATTCATCAATGCTGGAGGTTCGATTAGAGGATCTAAAATATGAGAAGGGTTACAAAGAGGATACGGAGCTTGGCGTTGAGGATTTAAAAAGTTTAGTGAAGACATATAAGAAACAGATTTTAGAAGCCACGGGAAAAACATTTCCTCAAGATCCGATGGAGCAACTTTGGGGAGCCATATCTGCGGTTTTTAAAAGTTGGAATGTGCCGCGTGCGATCACTTATAGAGAATTGCATGGTATTCCTGGGGATTGGGGAACGGCCGTTAATGTGCAATCCATGGTTTTTGGAAACATTAGTGATGATTCTGCCACCGGAGTTGCCTTTACCCGTGACCCGGCTACCGG
>JAGRAG010000345.1 GCA_020435025.1 Bdellovibrionales bacterium
TTTAAGCTTCTCATCCATCTTCTTACACTCCTTCCAACCCATTGGAATCCCTCCCATTTTGGAAAAGTGTAAACTATGTCTCCGGTATAAAATGTAAACTATGTGTCAGGAAGGACATTTGATACATTACAGACGATCAGTAAAGAATTAGTAAGCTTAGGTGAATTTCTCATAATTCACCCACTTCCATTGCGTTCTGCATTTTTGCAATTCCCTCTGGAGTCAAATGAGTATAAGTTTCCATGAATTCTTTTACTGAAATCCGAAGGCATTTACAGATTAAATGCTGTAGATAACCCTGCTCAGCAAGTCTCTAAATCAGCTCTGGATCAAATTCAGTTCTATCGCATAAACCTTATTCTGATCGGACTTTTTGATTCGACCTAAACAAAGTTTGACCGAAAAGTGAAACATTAACTCTATCTTAAAATAGCTTTTTCCTATTTGGCCGATACGGAAGTAAAGAGAGGCTTTTAATGTCAAAATACATTCTTGTTTTTACTATTTTAATTGCAGGATGCGCGACTTCATATCAAAAAGAAGGCTTAAGTGGTGGATATAGCGACATTGAAGTTGGAAAAAACAAATTCCTCGTTACGTTTTCTGGAAATGGATATACTGGAAGGTCTAGAGTTCAACAGTTTGCCTTTCAGAGAGCCAAAGAGCTTTGCGTTGAAAAAGGTTTTAAATCATTTGAACTAGTAAATAGAGATGACCAAACTTCACACACCCCAAACAGCAACGGATACATAGTTAGCCGCTCCAGAGCAGAAATCGTAATTACTTGTGTTAACTAAGGATTAAAATGACTAATTTGTTTAAATACCTTCTATTTCTATTAGTTGCGACCGCTTCGACCGCGCAAGAATCAAATCAAGTATCCACGGAAAATAAAGAGCAAATAAGCATTGAAGAACGGCTTAAGAGACTTGAACAAATAGAACACGAAAAAAAAGAAAGTAAAAATCTGCACACACAAAAAGAACCAGAAAAGTCGTTAAACGACTTTAACGATAGGCCATATCAGGACAGAAGGTATGGAATATTCATTGACCTAAGTTCAACAAAAGCTACTTACGATGACAACTCCTATGCGGACGAACTAAAACTAACGACATCTTTCCTTTTCAATTTTGAAAGATTTGAAATAGGGCCAGTTTTCTCGACAATTACCAAAAGCGACTCTTCAAATAACTCAACAAAGGGATCTGGATTCGGAATTTATGGCGTATTCAATATAATCCCAAATAAAAAAGATGAAAAATATGTTCCCTACGTTGCTATTGAAGCAAACACAGGTTCTTCAAATGTTATAAAATCAGGGTCAACTACATCTATAAACTTCTCTGGAACATATTTAAGTGTAGGAGTTAAGTTTTTCCCAATAGGAAATAACGCCTGTTTTTACGCAGACTATACTGCGGGAACACAAAATATAAGTTCTAGCTCAGTATCAGGTAGCGGCGACATTAGAGGCCTCGGCCTAGGAATTGCGGCTTATTTTTGAGGGAATGGTGTGGGATCAAGAAACGGAAAGAGAAAAAACGGAAACAAAAAAAATGTCGGCAAGAATAATCAAGAAATTCTTGAAAACAGAAAGCTGCGTGAATCAACAAAAAAATTAGGCGATCAAAACAAAGTTCTCGCAGATAAGAACAAATCTTTAGAGGCTAGAATAACAGCTCTTGAAAAAGTAATTAGAGAAAAGGATGAAGAGGTACAAGAGTTAGCTAATACAGCGGCCGTAGTTCAACAAACAGATGCTGTTACTATTCGTCAAGAAAAATTCATCGAACAAATTTTCAAAGAAATGAATGATAGCATTGAATACAAAACCCTAAACGATCATGAGCGTCTACAAATGATGATTGATGCTAAAAAGCAGCTTAATGATGAAGAACTTAGATACTTAAAAGAAGAGCAAGAAATTTATTCTAATAGTCCAGAAGCAAAAGAGACCACTGCTATCAACAAAGAAAAAAGGTGGGCCAGAATAATACTACTGATCCTTGGAATAACTCTGGTCATTGTAGGATTTGGACTCTTAATTTACGGTCAAAGTATATGGATTGGGATGCTTTCGATAGCAATTAGTGGATTTTTTATCGTAACTTCTATTGGGCCAACAATTAGTCCTGAGGAGACTGAAAATATTGAAAGACTTTCAAAGGTTTTTAACAGCAGCATTAATATTACCGGACAAACACCTGAAAATACTAGCCTTCCTGTAAAAACTGAAGAGGATTGATGATTTTTCCGATATATTATAGTATGCGTAAGCAGAGGAGTTACTTTAAATGATAGACCAGCTTATTTTAAAACTAGCAATTTGGTATTCATCTCCTGTGTTTGTGTCTGGATTAGGTTACTATATTAACGAAAAATACGGTGTTTCCAATCTAATTTTAGCCCCAATTGCAGCTCTTTTTATGGTTTATTCCTTTAAAATGTTTTTAATAGTGTGGCAACAAATTGCCGAAAAAAAGAGGCAGCGAACAATTGAGAAATATAGAACTTCCAACTACAAGCAACTTAAGAAAATGTTTATTGCAAACCCTCAAGAAGCAGCATTTTTTATTAAAGTTAGAGATACAAACAATATGTCTGGATCACATGTTCAGCTGAATTAAAAATCACCCCTGTTATTTAGATATCAGGCCACAAGGTCACCCTCGGGTGGCCTTTGTATTTTCAAGCACAAAGCCTCATCCATGAGGCAAACAAGCCCTTCCAAACCTTGCCTGTCTTCGCCCCATTGCTAGCTCGCGGCAGAAAGAAACTTTAGGCGGATAGATTTTCACACGACCGTCCACATTTTTCATGAAACGTTCCCCAATGAATAGATTTACCTGTGATTTGAGAATAGAGTTCTTTTCCGAGAGAGTCCTCTCAGAATGACAAGTAAGAGTTATTTTTGTGCGCTCAGTACCTTAGTAAGGCGGCTCTTTAAGTGGTATACAAAAAAACGTGGACGGTGAAATATACCAGTGCTAGCTTAAAGCAGAAGAGAGTGGACAGGAGCCGGTGTCAACCTTCTCAAGAATGAAGTGGGCCGCATGAGAATTGCTACGGTTACTTTGGAGTCGAAGACCAGAAGCTCCGAAGCCAAACGCCACAACGGGCGAGATGAACACGTCACGATAGCCAAGATGCGAAAGTGAGTAAGGCCCTATATGGGCTGAAGTAGTACCCTGGAAGAGAAATTTTTGTGTGCAAATCTACAGGTAATTCTAAAAGCGTCGGTAACGTCATTTAGTACAACCTGACCATCTTAAAAGAAAGGACAATAATGAATCCTCTTAAAGAGTTACGTAAATACATTGGAAGCTATAAAGGAGACGGCATCAATCACGAACAGCAGCCTTTTAGCGGTTACCTTTGCCTTTCTGAGCTATTTGATAGTAAGGGAATGGAACTTGAATTTAAAGCTATCGGGAAAGACGGCACTATTTATCATGCCGAAAAGTCCGTTATAGCTCCCGGTATTGATGAAAATCTATATCTTTGGAATCTCAATACCAATTCAAACGGCATGATTCCCCATCTTCTTAAAAGCACTCAACCACGAAATGGCAGTCAAAGTACATTTTTGTTTGGCTTTAACAACATAGAAAATCAAGACGCCTTTCGCGAAGAAATCGCCATCGATCTTTGGTCTAACGGAGAAATTTCTTATTCCTATTCCTGGGGTCTTCCTGGTGGGAATTTTGAAGAGCGATCCGGGGCAAAAATGAAACGCTCAACCGTCGATCGCATCAATCACGTAATTGCTATGGTAGAAGACATGAATCGATCCGTTGAATTTTATCGTGATACCGTTGGCCTGAACCTAAAGTTTCAGTCAGATAACTGGACGGAATTTGAGGCGGGTTCTGTTATTTTTGCCCTGCACGGAGGGGGCCAAAAGCCCAAAGATGGTAGAGATTTAAACGATCCCCACAGCAGTGTTGCTGGAACAGCTTCCATTAGTTTTGATGTTCCAGATGTAAACGTGGTTTATGAGAAACTTTCAGGCCAAGGTGTACCCTTCACTCTTAAACCGACAGCTCGTGAAAACGAAAGCATCCTCTTAGCCGTTGCGACTGATCCCGATGGTTTTGAACTATGTTTTGCTCAAAGGCTTTCGTGAAATCGTTAATATTGATTCTGGCGATTTTTACCTATGCCTGTGCTTCTTCTACCGCTACCCATTCCTCCAATTACGTATCTTGCCTTGAGGACGTCGTTCGACAGGAAGACCGCTCGAAGGAACTAGCCAAAATGGTTCAGGAGGATCAAAACGATCGAGTGGATTTCTTTAAAAAGTCGACTGATGAACTAGTCAAGATACTAAAAAAGGATGAACAACGACGACGTCGAGTCGGTGAAATTTTCGGTGAGGGATGCTTTAAAAACGCAGAAGACTTCGCAGCCGCTGCATTAATTTATCAGCACGGCAAAGTACCGGATCATTTCTTTCAAGCTTTTTTATGGGTCAAACGATCTGTAGAGCTAGGTGACGCTTCCCAAAAGCGACTGATGGCATTGGCCATTGACCGCTATCTCGTAAGTTCTGGAAAGAAGCAACTCTTTGGCAGCCAAGCTTCAAAACCCGATACAAATCCAAAGACTTGTTGGTGTATCGAACAGATAGAAAGATCTTTTCCCGACAAACTAAGATCGGAGATCGCTGGAAAGTCCTTCAACGAGGTCTTTAACTGGCTAGACGACCTGAATAAAGACCTCAGTTGCCCAAGGACTGAATGTCAAAAAAAATTAGAGGCTTCGCCCAAAGGGACTGTACCAGGATTTTGGTAGTTCTTATATAGGATTTTCGACTGACTCTTTTACTCAAATGAACTGAGAGTTCTTTTTTTCTATTCACTCAATGGATTTTTCGATATCCTTAGTATGTTCTATAATGTGAGGAGACGGCACAATGATTCAAAAGTTCTCTTTAGATTCCATTTCAGTACGAGATCTTAGTGAATTGGATATTCCACATGCAATTAACTATTGGTATAGCTCCCCAGAAGGATTTATAGAGTCCATCGGAGTGGATCCCAAGAAAATGGGCACAGCAGAGGAAACTCAAAAAGGTCTAGAAAGCAAAATTTTTCGAAATAAGGAACTCAAAGAATCAAAATTAAATGCCTTAACTATAACCTATCAAAACAAACCTATAGGTTTTCACTCTATAAATCCTCTCATTGACGACGATTACGGAATATTTCATGCGCATATTTGGGATCAGAATTTCAGAGGAAAAGGTATTGGGACAATTTCTTATCCTCTTGCACTTAGGGTATTTATGGATAGATTTAACCTAAAACGGATACTCTTCAAAACACCCTCGCAAAATACAGCGGCCATTCGAGTTAAAGAGAAAATCGGGTTTCGAGCCATCGGTGAAGAAAAAATAAGTTTTGGAATAATTCAAGACGGAACCTTAGCAAAGGTTTTCGAAGTAACACGAGAAGAAATACTTAAGGTTCCGTCTAATATTAAAAACACTCCATTATAAAACAATCATCAATTACAAATCCCAAAATTTATCCTCTGAGCTTTGATCACCAGAAAATAAGTGAACTTCTACGATTTTACCATTTTCTACTTTCATTAGATCGACGCCTTCCATAGAGATCGAATGACTTCCCTTCTGAGCTGAAAAGTGCAGGTGAGCAACGACATTACTTCCATTGATCATGATCTTATGGACTTTATCGATTTTAAAGGTCCCCTCACTTCTGGTCATGAATTCACCAAATAGGGCAAATAAATCAGGCTTTCCTTTATAAACACCCGACAAAGACCCCTTCCCAGGTTGATGCCAGACAATATTATCGTCAAAAAGCTGACCCAATTTCTCAAATTCTCCTTGCTGTAGGTATTTAAAATAATTCTTAACGACGACTATGGCTTCCATTGTACTATCTCCTTTTGTATTGTGGTTTTCTGCAACAGCTGTAGATACCGATGCGAAAAGTATGGCTAAAACTAAACTTTTTACGAACATGTTTCCTCCTTTTGTTCAAGATGGGTTGAATTTGCCTGATTTTCATATATTTTTAAAATTTATAATCAAAATATAAGGT
>JAGRAG010000346.1 GCA_020435025.1 Bdellovibrionales bacterium
TTGGTGGCTAAAGTGAAAGAGGAACCGAGCCAAGGATCTCGTCCCTACCATCCTCCAACCTGGAAGCAGCGGCTTGAGGGTCATTTGGACCCTCTTATCACCGAGCAGGTTCCTGAGGGTGTCACAAGTGATACATGGGTTCATTTTTCTAATATAGTCCGTGAGCAAATGTTTCCATCAAACAGAGAGGCGATGAAATTTGCGAAGACCCAGTATGAACGACTAATGGCCTATAAAAATAGCCTTGAGGAAAACCACTTAGCTAAAAGCCCCGATTATCAAATGTTGCTCTTATCTTTGCAGCGTGATGATTTTTTGTATATGGATTCTGAGGCTCGGATGTCGCAGTCTCTTTTAAGAAATCGCATTGTTGCTGCCGTTTTAAAAGGGGGCGATCAGAGTTATCATTTAGGTGGAGGTGTTGGTGGTTTAGAAACGCTTCAATTGCAAGACGACGACATCGATAAGGTGTTTGGTGATTTAGAAAGTATGCTCAAAGCAGAGAAGCTCAAACCCGGTCGGTACAAGGTTCTGATGGCACCTGCTATTACAGGTGTTTTCGCTCATGAGGCCTTCGGTCACTCTCAAGAAGCCGATACTTGGGCGAGGAATCGTTCGAAAGCTCGTGAGCTTTATGAAAGTCAAGAAAAGGTAGGAAATGAGCATGCCACCATTTTAAATAATCCTGCTATTTACAAAAATGGAACGGATGATTTTGCTGCATGGGGATCTTATTTTTTTGATGAAGAGGGGTGGCTGGCTCAGGAGCAGTACTTGGTTAAAGAAGGAAGACTGCAGCCACCGATGACCAATTTGACATCGGCATTAAGATTGGGAGTTCCGAGAACGGCTAATGGAAAGCGAGAAAGTTGGTCCCACGCGATTTATTCTCGACAGACCAACACCTATTTTTCAGCAGGAACATCTACTTTTAAAGAACTCATGGAACAGATGGATTATGGTTTTTTAGCGAGAAATTGCAATGGTGGCATGGAAGATCCAAAGGGAATGGGAATTCAAGTAGGAATGGCCTTTATTGAAGAAGTCAAAAATGGTCAGCTTACCGGCAGAACATTTAAAGCTCCCAATGGGGGAGCTGTTCAACTCACGGGATATGTACCGGACTATCTCAATAGCATCCTAGGAAAATCAAAAATCGAAGCCTTTTCTGATCAGCCAGATAAAGAGCAGCACCCTTGGAATGAGGTCGGGGGTTGTGGAAAGTATCATAAGGAATTAGTGAATGCGGGCTGTGGAGGAACATACATACTCGTAGATAACTGTTTGTTGGGGTAATTAAATATGAAAACATGGAACATAGAAGACTTAGAGTTTGAATTAAAGAAGTTGCAAACGGAGCAAAAGATCTATCAGTGGAAATTGGAGCATCAGCAGACGCTACGCAAAGAGTTTTATCTGATTCAATCCGATGATTCAGGTGTCGAGTTGGACCAAGATCGACGGGTAGAAATCAATTCCACATATGCCACAGTCTATACGAAAAAAGAAAATAATTTTTGCGGCCATGCACGGATGCAGCTTTTTACCAACAAGGATTTAGCTCAACAGATTCGTGACCTTGTCGATTTAGCAGAGTTGGCTAGTCAGCAGTACTGGGAACTTCCAGAAGTGGCCGCTGCTGCCGGCCGTGGAGCCGAGCGGGCCTACCTTCCACTAAAAGCAGATTTAGAAACAGGTGCGAACACAATTTATGAACAGATGCGAGAAGCGATCTTATCAGAAAAGAGTGGTGAATTTAATTCATCGGAAATTTTTGTTGAAATCAATGAGAGCGAAAACAGGCTTTCTAATGGTTTGATTGATACTTCTTTAAGTTCAAAAATATACTCAGAAGTTTGTTTTTCCCATCGTGATTCTTCAACAGGCTTGTCGGAAGAGTTTTTATTAACAAAAAGTGGGGCCCATCCGGAACAACTTAATTTTAAACAACTTTGTTCCAATAGTGCCGAATTTGCAAAAGCCTCTTTGCAAACACAAAAGCCGCAAAGCGGTGCTACTTCAGTGATTGTTCCGGCAGAAGTTCTTGCGACTTTATTTCACGATCTGATTTCTCATTTGGAAGCCGGAGCCAAGTATTACGGAATGCCCTTTTTAGAGACCGGAGCCGAAGTGATTCCTGATTTTTCCGGAACGCCTTTTAAAATCGCTTTTGATCCCGAAGTGGATTATGCCTATGCGAGTCTTAAAAGGGATGGTACGGGCTTGCCACTAAAAAAACTGAATTTAATAGAAGATAACAAAGTCCAAACAACGATTTCTGGATATCAAATGGCTCAGTACCTCAATATTGAACCAACGAGTTCATTTGGAAATATTCGTGTGGAAGCCGAAGGAGCTTCTTTTGACGAACTCACAAAATCGTCGGACCAAGTGCTGGAGATTTTGCAGTTTTCTGGGCTTTTTACGAATGCGCAAAACTTAACATTTTCTTCTGAGATTCGATTGGCTCGCCTCTTTGATCAAAGAAGCGGTCAGGTCACATTCATTAAAGGTGGAAATTTATCTGGTAATATCAAAGAGAACTTTAAGCGGATTCGTTTTTCTAATGAACAAATTTTAGAAAACGTCAATAGCACCTATAGAGGTGGAAATTTCGGCTACATCGGACCGCAATTTGCTCTATTGACGGAAGTCTCTATATCTTCATAATCTGACTTATCAGACGGGTGGCAATTACTCTTTGCCACCTGTCCAAGCACGGATATCTTTTTCTATTTTTTGATCAAACGCTGCTCGATCCCTGTTAAAGTCATAATCAGAATAGGGTTGTAGGCACTCATAACCTCTCTCCTGAAATTTCTTATGCCCTTTTAGGTCTCCGGATTTTCTTAATGCAAAAAGGTCTTCACGAACCTCTTCACTCATATTGCGTGTTTCTTTGAGAATAAGATTGGGGTTAAGTGCCGAATCAATCGTGTCTTGGAACATATACAGTTGCTGAATTTCCTCTTCGATAGTGGCAACATTAAAAGTTTCAAGCTCCTTAACAAATTCACCAAGAACTTTTTTTACATTGACTACGGGATCTGTAAAGCTTCTGACCGTCTTTTCAATAGCTTCACTGAATCGACTGTATCGTTGTGTGGATACATTTGCCATCGCTTCGGAGTTAAATCGTGTGAATTTTCTAGGTATGTTGTTCATATCATCATATATGTGTTGAACACGCCAGTTTTTCATCATTTTCCAAGTGTAGTGTCTCTCGTGAACAGGAGTGTAGTAGGCAGTACAGACCTGTTTATGAATAAGTTCTCGTGCTAGGAATTCCTGCGTTCCAACAAGTGGATAAGTGTAGAAACCGGCCCATTGAACTAGTGCTGAAGTCAGACGAGAAACATACATTTTTGCTTCATAGGGTGAGTTATCGGGATTCTTTGCTAACCTGTAGTAGGCGGCTACTTGTTCTTTGATCTCCTCTAGCTCTTTGGAATCCAAATAGTCCTGAATCCAGCTATCTAAAGCCCAACCAACGGCGACGCCGGCAAGAAAGCCTACTATACCCCCACCTACACGAGAGTATTTTGATGTTACTTGTCCGGCCTTAACCAGCCAGGTACCAATAGCGAGGGCTGTAGATCTTGATATGGCGCTGGATTGAATGACTCTTTCAATAAATCCCAAGCTTGGTAAAAGTGCTACGTGACGAACAGATTGCTCACCAGCTTCTAAGCCCGCTCGTTTCAAAAAGGCATACCCAGGAACCTTAAACAAGGTATTGGCTGCTTTCTTAGCTACCCATTGTTCCGTTGCCTCAGCGGCAATGAGTCCACCAAAGATGCTTCCGAGAAGACCCATGTAGAACTTTTCATCTTCGTGATCGACAAAGCTCGTGATGGAGCGAATCGCTTCTTCCTGGTTTCCTGTTTTGATTTCGGCATCATTGATAGCGAACATCTCAAAGGGAGAGTGATAAAACTCTTCTTCAGATGTGATAACAAGCAGCGAGCGAGTTTTCTGTGGGAGGGCCGGAGCATTCGATTGATCGACGGACTTTCCTTTTGCACTGTTGGCTCCCATAATCGCGCTGGTTCGAACAGTCTGCCGGGCACCAATTCCTAGAACCAATCGTCGACCTCCCGCACGCACGAGGCTTCGAGCTCCTACCCGCAAACTGGAACGAAAGGCACTTCTCCCAGAGGAGCGGAAAAACATTTTACCAAAAGAACGAATACCTCTCGTAGCGATATCTTTTGCGATACCAGAAGTTCCAGAGTTCTTTGTTAAAATTTTCCGACCACGAGCCGCAGACCATAAAACAAAGGTACCAATAACTGCCGTGGCTCCAAGGCTAAAACCCGCTGCGAATTTAATTTCCGGCTTAGATGTGTTTTCATTCATCATATAGTCGGCGTTCAATGCGACCCAATAGTCTTGCAGATAAAATATGGCATCATGCAAGTGGCCGAGTTGCTCAGTTACAGTTTCCAGGTGTTTTTTGTTTTGTTTAACAGTAGAGCGTGTTTTAGGTCCCTTTTGTTGTTCTGAAAAATATTTAAACTTTTCTTGTAGCTTTTGTTCAAACTGGATGATGGCATCCATTTTCGTATAGTAAAACTCTACCTGATCCTCATAAGTGTAATCAGGGCTGTATTCAAAAACAAATCGAGCCACCTCATTTCGAGCAGCGATTCGACATCCCTCATCTTTTCCAACTAGAATCTTAAGGGCCTCGTCCAGTGGCATACCATTGCCGGAATTGGCCATATCTCTAAGAAGATTTAAAGTCTTACAGCGAGTATCTGGAAGTTTCGATAACTTTTCAGCAATCGTGGCGACATCTTTAGGTTCCCAACCTAAAGGGTTGGATTCGACTCCAAGAGCGGCCATTGGGGAGGCCACCAAAGAAAGAGAGAGAATGCCAGTAATAATACGACGAAAGATGAGAGGTTTATTAGAGTTCATAGTTACACTTCTTTTGAAAATAGAATTTACATTTATGGCTTTCACTGTTCCGCTCCCTCTTTTGAAGTAAATTTCATGGTTTTATTCTTTAGGGACTCGGACATAAGATCCGGAATCATATCATTGGTGTAATCGATGCCATAACGATTAAGATCGATGATCCCACCTTCAAGAAATTGTCGAGATCCCGACGTTTGAGGAATGGATTGAGCGTACAATTGATCATACATAGACCAGAATCGCGGGCTCTCTTTTTTTGCACCATAGGTATCTAAAATAACATCGTACTCGGTCGGTGTTTTGACTCTCTTGATGTCGTTCACAAAAGCTTTAAGCGAATCACGCCCTGTTACTGAGAAAAACATATTTGGATACATTCCAACGAAACCGTCAGCAATTGTTAGAGTATCGAGAGCATGGTTGCGACGTTGGGCTTCGGCGCCAATTAGCAATATATTGTAATGAGCTTTATTACGTATGATGGAAAAGACTCTTTCATTTCCATTATCATCTGTATAGTGGAGGTAGCTTAAGTTAGGCATAAAGTGAATAAATGCCCCCGGATCACCTTGAGTTATCCCTTTAGTATGCGTAGCTAGCTCGAGAAGTTCGTCTTTGACGGGATCGACAAGGCTTGTTTCCATTCCTAGTTGCCGAGCTAAAGGTAAGTCAACTAATCCGTTTTCGACGGTTGCCCCTAAATAATCAAATGCTTGTCGGAAAAACTGAGCTTTTGCCAAGAAACCGAAATTTTCTAATAACTTTGCTCGATCGGTCTCATTGTATTCAACACTTGATTTTGCTCCAATATTGTATAGTGGATGACAGTCATCTACTGCTGAGACGGGATTAGATCTTCTTCTACTAGATCTGTATTTGTTGCCTTTACAACCTAATTTTACCCAAGTGGAAATGAGATCATCAAGGTCTGAGGACGTCTCCGGGTTGCTTTGATACCAGGAATTTCGGAGTTCCTTACGGAAATGTTTTTCTGAAGGGAGAAAGTCAAGAAAGTTCATTTCACCCTCCGTCCGTAAGTAACTCATATAAGAACGTGACAGCAACTGGTGTCCTAAGTCCCCTAGAACGTCATAACCAGCCGCCAAGTTATAAACAAATCTTTCTAATAACGGGTAATCTAAGACAAAAGCCGTTTTGGAAACAGAACCGATCGCTCCGGAGCTGACACTGGCACTGTCAAAATGGCGCATGACTGTGAGAACTGAATTTTTATTGAATTCTTCTCCTTGAACTCCTCTCCATAGGTCTTTAATTGAGTAGCCTCCACGCGGGGCTCCGCCGTCGACTGTTCCTGTGTATCGCTTTGCATACTCATTGGCTCGCAATCTTCGATAGGTAGACTGCTCCTTTTTAAGTCGGGCCCAAAACTCTCCTACCTTTGATGGTGCATTTGTGAAATAACCGTGAATGTCACTTCCGTAGTGAGGAGTGGTTCTTAAGCTATCATAGGTAGTTTCTGCATACTTTTTATTGGTGACAAACAAATCGGAATCCGGGTCTACGAAAAAGACAAAAAATTGTTCATCTATGGAGTTGACAGCAGTTCCTCCGCGACAGACTGGTCCGCGTATGAATGTTCTTATTGTATATTCCGAATCCTCTAATAGGAATTTGTATCGTGCCGAAGCAGGAATATCTGCAAAGACAATAAATGGATTTGAGAAGTCAGATGAAGTACCGGGAACTTCATCAACAAATCCTGGTAAAGATGGGACGTCCCACCGGTTACGAGGGTTAAAAAATAGCTCATTGAATCGGTCCATTTTCGCATCATTCAGCTGATATAGCATGTGTGACTTTACAGTAATTTCATGAGGAACTTTTTTAAAGCAATAGTTAAACTTCTGATAGGAAGCTTCAATCCACCTCTTAACTTGATAAGGGCGCTCAACAAATTCGTTAGTCATTTGAATTTGTTTCCAGCGTGCTTTTTCTGCTAAGTTATCTTTCTCTGCAAGTTTTTTCGTTCTTTTACCAAGCCCTGTGACAGATTCACCTATAGCAATCGGGTTTCCAAAGGGCCGACGAGTTTTTATTTCCCTTAGATAACGTCCTCCATTAGAAATATCACATTGATCAATTGTACGGACAAGGCGGTAGAATTCACGCGTATTCGGATCGAAATTGATATTTCCCATAAAAAGGTGTTCGTAAATGTATCGACTCACTAAACGAACTTGGTTAATGCCAAAATAGGAATTTTTGTGTTTTTTCGTATTTAGAAATTCTTCCCATTTATGTATGGAGTCCGCTACTTTATTTGAAGAAGGAGACCAACGTTCATCATCTTGAGTGTTTGTTGGTCCTTGCGAGCCCTGTTTAGTCCAGTTATTCAGTAAAGTGTGCTCAGCTTTGCTAAGCGCTGTTAAGCCATAAGGCATTCCATAATTAGCGTTCTTCTGAAGATGTTTATTTAACTGAGCCATAGTCGTTGGACATTCTCTAGATTCTTCGGGAAAAATGGTCGCTTTTCCTCTTTTTCGAGCTTCGCTATATCTTTTATCAGTCTTCTGGTTGACCAGCCTCATTATAAAGGAATCATCGCTATCATTCGGCGAAAAGCTATCAGGAACAATTGGAAAGAAGTCCGTATTTCTCCATTCATCAGTGGTCAAGGCATCTTGAAAAAGTCGTGTGGGAAGTTCGGATTTCAATCTTGAGGGATTATATACTTTGTGCTCTTTGGTCACTCCGCGAGTGATTCCTTCCCATGAATTCAGCTTTACTTGGCATGGTGCTTGGTAACAAGAGTGACAGGCAGCACATCTTCGATTGAGCAACGGTTGAACCTTATTTAGGAAGTCGACGGAGTTATTTTCAATTGCACCCGCAAAGATAGAAAAACAAGAAGCGGAAAGTAGTAATACGGACTTTGCCCATTGGCAGACCCATTGGATTGACATAAGTAGTTCCTTAAAAATCACTGGCTCCGAGGATCCAGTTGGTTTGTATTCTTAAAAAGCACTAAAATATTCATTTTTTGCCTAGAGACAAATTTGGGCACCGAGCGTAAAAAGTATGGTACTTTTCTGTTTATCAGCTTGTCCATGTAGGCGCATTTATTAACTACTTGAGCTTGGTGCAAATTCAATTCCAAATGCCCACTGGCTTAAAAAAGTGGAAAAGAAGACTGATTTGACAGCGGTTTCTTGCATTTTTTTCAGCTAAAAATTCTTTGGATGTCCATTGGCAAGAGAAGGGGCTCTTGTTGTGCCTCTTTGTAGGATGTCTCTAAATGGTTGGGATAGTCTTTTAGCGATCTCGTCGCGTGTTTTAAAGGAACGAATGGGAAGCTATATTGCGTCTCACTTTAGGATGTCTCAGAATTAATGGACGAGTCTAATATTCGATGTCGCTTTTCGCATTCTATGTAAACAAAATGCACTGATCGAGCTATGCATACCTTTTTTTGAAAACTTTCTCCAGGATATTTAGATAAAGTCTGTAAAGTGTCTCTCTGAAAGGGCTTACATAAAGTGAGATTCCCTTCATTTGGTTGTTTAGAACGTCTAAAGTGTCTCATTTACGTGGAATTGATTGTGATTCTGAGAGTTGATTGCGATTTGAGGATAAGATTTCTTAACTTTCCATACCATAGTCCGATACGTTGATTATGGAAGAGAACGTTGATAGTCAGCTTGTTTTTTCAAATGCCGTCCTTGAGGGATTCTTAAAGTACATCAAGAAAAATTCAAGTGACTATGAAAAGTTTCTTTCTGCGCTTGGGGTTGATGATATTTGGATCAGTGATAAAAATCAGTGGCACGATGCCCATTTCTTAAATAAATTTTTTGCTGAGTTTCAAAAATTATTTCCGAACAATGAGACAATTATCAAGTCCTGTGTTAAATCTCTTTACGTAGATAGCTCGAATCCACTCTTCTCATCCCTTACCGGCCTTTTATTAAAACCAGAAAAGATTTTTCAAATGCTGCCTAAAGCAGTGACAAGGATGAATCTTTATAACTCATATGAGTTTCAGGTGTTGGAGCAGAACTTAGCAATCTCTAAAGTTCAATTGACTCAAAATTATCTGGATATAGAAAATATAAGTCTGAATTCAAAACTTTGTCAGTCGGCAAAGGGAAGTATAGAAGGAATAGTTCAGTCATTAGGATATTATCTTTTAAATGTGCAAGAAACCAAGTGTGTGAATAAAGGTGACTCCTGTTGTGCATTTGAAATCTCTTGGGTTAATAAGACCTTTCTTTCTCGCGTTGGCGTATTTTTTATAAGTTTTGCAATGATTTTTTCTGTAATGCAATGGGGGTTTCCTGAGGTGTTTACGAGAACGATTTACTATGACCTCATTATTTCGTTTCTTGGGGCTCTAAGTGTCATTCCGATTCTTCAGAATCGAAAAAATAATAAAAGGCTACTTGAGGCCTTTAACTATCAGCAAGAAACCTTAGAGAAATTGAGAGAGTCCTCTTTTGCCGTTAGCAGCTTAAATAAGGCCATTATTGATCATCAAAAAGAATTGAGTGAGTCGTATCGATTGGCTGCTTTTGGCGAGATTTCCTACGGGGTGGTTCATGATATGGCGACACCAATCACCTTGATTGATATGAGTGCAAAGCACTTAGATAAGATCATAAATGAGCATGCGGATGAGAAAGAAAATATGGATCGAATTGAGACGGTTCGGGAAAGAATCTCAACGGCAACCTATCGACTGATTCAAATGCAAAACTTAATAAGAGCCCTGATTAAAAGTGACGGGAGCGCATCCATTCAGGAAATTCATTTTTCAAAAATTATCAGAGAAATTTTAGACTTGTTCCACCCTTTGTTTCGAACTGAGGAGATTATAGTAGAAGAAGATTTGGATCCAGATATTGTTATTTACAATCTTGAAGGCCGTATAGAGTCCATTTTAATGAATATCATTCAAAATGCAGCTAAATATTTAAAACACGTAGATGATCGAAAAATCATTGTTAAGACCAAAAAATTAGAAGATTCGGTTTCGATTCTTATTCAAGATACAGGACCAGGAATTCCTCCCGAAAGATTGAAAAGCCTATGGAACCGATTCGGAATCAGTCGATCAAACGGCTCGCAATCGATTCACGGATCTGGGTTCGGACTTTATCAAATCAAAAAAAATATTGAGCTCTTACAGGGAAGAATTGATGTTTCTTCGAGTCCGCAGGGAACAGTATTTGAGATAACCATTCCCTTAAAGTACAATGAAGACTACTATGTTGATTCTGCTTTTGGTGAGAATAAAAACGCGAACTGAAGCTTCCTATAGATATTCTTTAGAGCAAGATGATTCCTTGGATCCAGAGATAACGGCACACCCAAAGGAAAGAAAAGGGGATCTTACATTATTAAAACCGACCTCCTTCATCCACTGGATCTGGTCATTTAAACCAGAGGGTTGATCGCCATCTTCATTAAACTGCTCTTTGAGTATCTCTATTGATGCCTCAAGATCAGGAGCTGAAGAACCAAAAATTTTACGGAAACGATCCGCGACAACAGCAAGGTACCCACCTTCTTCAACATCTTCCTGACAGTTTCCATGACTGACTCGGTCTGCAAAAACAAAAAGACCTCCCGGATTGAGCATACTAAAGATTTTTTCAAATAATTTTCTTTTTTTATCTGAGTCTAAATGGTGTAGGGCAAAGCTTGAAATCACGGTATCAAATGTTGCTCCCTCGATTTCTCTAAGTAAGTTATTTAGGTCCAATTCCTTAATTTGAAAGTCTAACTGAGAAAATTTCTGCAATTTTATTCGAGCTTCTTTCATCATAGGTTGAGACATGTCGGTACCTAGAAGATGAACTGATTTAGGAAGAGTTTCAGTTTTAGAGATTTCAAAGTAAGTCTGTAATAGGGTCTCCGAAAGATTGCCTGTTCCCATTCCTAAATCTAAAATTGAATATGTGTTTTTCACATTTCTTAGGTGATTTTTTCGAGCATATAAAGCTTCCATAGCAACGGCCTCAAGAACTTGAGGATAGGCCCAAAAGTACTTTTTAGCGATGTCATCATAAGTTTTAGCTGTCATGGGGCCATAGTGATCTTGAATTGCTTTTTTCATTTTGCTCATGAGTTAAATCCGTTTCCTTATGTTTAATAATTTACTTACTTAATACGCTGGTTCTAGCCAATATGGGTGGCTGAATTCTTGGATCTATTTTTAGATCAATAAGAGAAGGTAAGTTAGATCGAAAGATGTCCTCCAAGGGAAGTTCAAGAAATTCTTGGATGGATCTTGCTGAATATGCGGGCATATGAAAGGCCTCCGCAACACTTTTAAAGTTCACAGAATTTTTATATCGAAAAGGTCCTTTAGGGAATCGAACCAAGTCACTCCCATGTTCTACCATCCCGTGACCACCATCATTTAAGACGATGAACTTGACGTTGAGATTGTTTTCAATTGCAGTATGAAGCTCTCCGCAATGCATGAGCGCACTTACATCCCCCGTTAGACAGAATATGGGTCTATCGAGGTAGTAGCTTCTTGCGCCCAGGGCGGCTCCTATTCCGCTTCCCATTGTCCCTAATCCAATTGGAAGAAAAAATTCTTGGTTTTGAGAGAAAGTCAACTCATGTATGGCCCAAGCCATGGTATTACCGATATCTGAAAAGACAACTGCATTTTCTGGCATGAGTTCCTGAAAAACCCTCATAAAGTCAGATGGACGAATTGGGGTATGGTTTTTGTCTGCAGCTGTAGTATGGTATTTCTCAGTATTTAATTTCTTATAAATCTTCTGAAGAAGCTCTTTTCTTAACTGAAACTTCTCTTCTTGGAGGGAAGATAATTGCAATGCAAGTATATTTTCTAGGGCCCACTTAAGATCTGCAACCATTTCTACGTCAACTTTATAGATCTTTCCAAGCTGCTTTCTATCTAAGTCGACATGAATTTTATAAGCGGGATCTTTGAGAGATTTGGACCAGCCTCTACTAGAAAGTTCTCCTAATCTGGTGCCCAGAAATAAAATGGCATCCGGTTGATAGGCTTTTAAAAACTCCATCGACTTTTCAGAAGCTGCAAAACCAAAGCAGCCAAAATAGAGAGAATGATCTTCAGGATAGACACTCTTTGCATGGCTTGTGGCAATCACTGGACAGTTAATAGTTTCAGAGGCCCTTAAGAGAGCCTTCTCCAGCCCCGAAGTTTTCAGTCCATGACCGCAAAACATTAAAGGGCGGCTTGAGTGAGCAAATTTATTTATAGCTTTAATGTATTCTTCGATCATATTTAACTCTGGCTAAAAGAAGGAATATCTAGAGTACTTGCGTGTTGAGATACGAATTCCTTGGCATTTTGTGTATCTACTTTTTGAATCGATATATTGATGGGTAGATTCAAGTGGACTGGTTTTTTCTCTTCTAAACTAAAATTATACAATTGAGTAACAGTTTGTATCAAATCTGTCTCGTCAGTGACGCTTTGGGATCTGACGGTGATGGGGTGAAACATCTCTAGAGAATTAATCCCTGAAGAAAAGCCGTCCTGAACAGCCCCTTTACCAATATTTTTGGTGGAGACATTGCCAGTTAAAACAAACAAGGGAACTCTCTCTTCATAGGCTGAAGCCACTCCTGTGATCAAGTTGGTCATCCCAGGGCCAGATGTAGCGAAGCAGAGCCCAACTTCGCGACCTTTTGCAGCCATCGAGCGACCCATTGCCATGTAGGCTGCCGCACCTTCATGTTGGGCCAATATGACTTCAATACTTGGTGCGCGAGTCAGAGCATCAAAGAGAGCGTAGAAAGCTCCTCCAGGAATTCCAAAGGCCGCCTTTACTCCCAAATTAGCAAGAGTTTCGACGACAATATCTGCCTTCACTTTGGGCCGATCGAGAACAACTGCCTTAGTAAGTCTCAAGGTTTCTTCAGTATCAATTGTAAGTGATGTTTCCATTTCCATAATCCCTCGCCGCTGTCCGTCTTATTAAGGTGGAGAAGCGGTGTCAATAATCCTATCAAAACATAATGAATACTTAATATTTGATGAGACATAATGTATCGGATCCTCTACAGTCTTGCTGATAGAGTGTTTCTTGCTCCATCGATGTCCAATGAGTTCCAACAAGGGGGCATCAGGGAAGATAAATACGCGCAAAACTCCCTATATTGATTTTAGCTGGAGTAAATAACATAGAAAGTGTTGCGGCAGGCAGAGACCATTTGTTATGAGAGGTGCTTCACAATAAATGCAAAGCGAAAGGCAGCCTCTTCAATTGCTTCATATCTCTTAGAGGCGCCGGCGTGGCCGGAGCTCATTTTCATTTTTAGTAAAAGGGGATTGGAGTCGGTTTTTAGCTCTCTAAGCTTTGCGACCATCTTTGTCGGCTCCCAGTATGTGACTTGTTCGTCGCTCACTCCCGATATAAAAAGTGTTGTTGGATAGGACTGAGCTTTGACATTGTCGTAGGGACTGTATGACATAATATAGGAAAAATCATCGGCACTTTCTATGGGGTTTCCCCACTCTTCCCATTCTGGTGGGGTTAAGGGCAAAGAGGGATCAGATATCGTGGATATGACGTCCACAAAGGCGACATCAGCCACAATCACCCTATATAGATCAGGGCGCATATTCATTATGGCCCCCATAAGCAATCCGCCAGCACTTCCACCGTTTGCGGCTAACTTATCAGAAGAGGTATAGTCATTTTCGATCAGAAACTCCGCACAACGATTGAAATCAGTAAAAGAGTTTTTCTTATGTCGCATTTTTCCATCAAGATACCATTGGTATCCTTTGTCGGAACCTCCTCTGATATGTGCGATGGCAATTATAAATCCGCGATTCCACAAGGGGATCCATTTTGGAGAAAAGTAACAAGGGTAAGAAAAACCATAGGAACCATAACCAATGATCAAGGTTTTGTTATTTCCGTCACGCTTCAGCCCTTTTTTGTAAGAGAGGGTCAACGGGACTTCAGCACCGTCAGCGGCCTTTACAAAATGCCGGTGCACTTCATATAAAGAGGCGTCATATTTGGGAACTTCTTTGGTTTTACGAACCATTTGTTGGCGCGTTTTTATATTGAAATCAATGGTTTGCGAGGGCTGAGTGGGAGATTCATAGTAAAAGCGCAATTCCTCAGTTTCAAAATCTCTGGCACCTACAAATTGCAGATCATAAGCCTCCTGAGGCATGGCCACAGGGTATTCGCTTTGAGTCTGTAAGTCATGGATGATAAATCCCGGCAAGGCCTTTTGATTGTCTTGAATAGAAAGAACCAGCGTGTCTCGGTAAAGATATATTGCATCAATATAAGTCGTCAGGGACTCAGCGATCAAAGTGATCCAATTTGAAACATCAGTTGCACCAATAGGTGTCGTAAGCACTTGAAAATTCGTAGCCCCATTTAGATTGCTATGTATATAAAAGAGATCATCATGATGTTCGACAGAGTAGAGATGGCCTTCTTGCACTTCCGTAAATAGTTTTGGAACGACATGTGAAGTATCTGATGCATTCCAAAAATAAGTCGAAGACGTTTTCGAGTCCGCTAGATTGATAAATAGGAATTCCCCGCTTTTTGATTTAGAAAGCCCCATAAACTTGTCAGCGTGCTCATTTGGCTTTTCAAAAACAAGTGTTTTAGACTCAACTCCTTTGGCGATATTGACCTGATAAACTTGATAGGTTCGACCCACTTCGGGGTGTCTTAAAGAGTAGTAGAAATGTTGACTGTCGGGAGCCCAAATGATGGATCCTTCGACGTTGGGCACTTCCCATGGAAAGTCTTTTCCCGTTTTTGTATCGCGAATTCGTAGCGTGTAGGAAAGGGAACCAGAAAGGTTGTAGGAGTAGGCAAGAAACCGATGGTTCGGGCTAATGGACTGGCTTCCCATCATGTAAAGGTCGTGTGGTTCTGCTTCGATATTGACATCAAAGTAAACTTCTTCTCTCCCCTCTAGTTCTTCGATTTTTTTTCTACAGAGAATGGGATAGTCCTTTCCTGTCTCCGTTCGTTGATAGTACAGATAGGGCCCGAACTTTAAGGGGTAACTTTCGTCGTCTTCTTTGGTATGAGAAAGAATATCATCGTACAACTCCTGTTGTAGATTTTTCGTGTCATACATCATGTAGTCTGCATAGGCGTTTTCTTGTTCGAGGTATTCTAAAATTTCCGGGTTTTTAAAGTTGATTTTTCCAGCAGTGATCTCTCTCCAATTTTCGTCTCGAAGCCAGTGGTAGTTGTCCACTCGAACTTGGCCATGTTGCTGGATCGAATGAGGCTGTTTTTTTGCCTTCGGTGGTTGCATAGTAATAGATCCTTTTTCTGGGGTTAGGGTACTTATTTACTGGTATAAGCCCCAATCGAATTTGGCAAAGAAAATGTCTAAATAGGCTGTTGCCAAACGGCCATCTTTGAAAAAAATAGTTCAGCTCTCACTCAACGCATTTCATATACGCCTCCTTCAATCTAAAATACTTTTTTCAAATCTGGCCATTTGCCGAAAGCCTTCTAGGTGTCACATATTTTGACAATGAGAAGTCTCTTAGCCATTTACCTATGTCCAAAAGCCCGATACAAGAGTTGAGCTTCTCTAAGTTGGCCTTTTTTCTGCAAAAATTAAGATATGCACCTTACAAAAATAGCGGACTTATTAACGAGATGGCTGCTGTCATGCTCAATGGCATTTTCGGTGCCTATATGCCAGGCTGTGGAAGTTACAGTCAGAGGAAAGGGTTATAATGTTCGCGAAGAGGTTAATGGTACAATGGTAAAAAAGGGCTATATTGCGCCTGGTACCGTTTTAGATATTCCAAATAGATACAGACAGTTAGATGACCAAGGCCGAGTCGACGTTGAACGCACGTTGAACAACTGGTTACTTCACGCCAGCGAAGTGGGTGAGGAGAAGTCAAAACCAGGGGAGTTTGCTTATCAAGGCTCGAGAAAAGCTTTGTTTTATCCGGTTAAGGTCTTAAACTTTGGAAAGGGTTCTTGGCTAAGTAAGAAATATCTAAGTTCGAGTGGTGCAGATTCGTTAGCTGACTTTAAAGGAGAAGTTTTTGTTGCTCTATCAGCCATGCAAAAAAATGGACGATTGCTTGTTACCCATCGTGGAATAGATATTGATGGGGCTCCCGAGCCGCAGAAAAAAAAGTATGCGCATGAGCCACCTAAAACTAATTATGGTGGACTAGCTAAGCCTCGAAGAGCTTCCCCCGATCTTTATCAAGGTGTACGCTCCAAATCAGAACCGTCCCCGGTTGCTTATCAAGGAACTGCCCCAGTCATGCAAGATGGTGAAACAGAATCGGGGTTGTGTAACGATTGTCGAAAGACGAGTAGCGGTTTAGAACGTTTGCAAAGTCATCTACCTAAGACTTTAGATAGTTTAAGCAAGAAAACAGATAAGAGTTTAAAGGACATTGAATATGGAAAATTAAGATTACCGAGTCGCTTTAAAAAATCTTGCGGATTTCCTTTTGCTGAATTTGAATCCTATATGGATCGGCAGTTGAGCCATGATCTCGACCTATCGAGGCTGCTCAAGCAGGTTATGGTTAAAGAATCTCACGGGAAGTGTTGGGCTGAAAATCCCGAGGGGGCAAAACCGAATAGTATCGGGCTTTTCCAAATTAATTTAGGAAGTACAGATTACCTAAAGTGCAGCCCCAAACAGAAACAAAGATTGCGGTCGATGACTTTTCAGCAGATGGTCGCAAATAGAGACGGTTCTGTGAGCTGTCTAGAAAATCCAGCCATAAATTTTTCAGAAGCGGTTCGCATCTTTAAAGAAAAAGAGTCCATGTTGTTTGGCAATGGTCGCCGGAAGGGACCCTTTGACTCTAGTAAAATGACCCCTGATGAGAGACTTCGTATGATATTATCTGCTTATAACGGAGGTCAAAAATGGGTCATGAGGGCAAAGCAAGATCTTCTTGAATACAAGCAGAAGATGGGGGGAGGCGCAGATTTTAACAAGTGGGAAGATCTACGATTATTTTATCTTAGGAGAGCCCTGAATGCTCAAGAGCAGGTTGAGATGTTCGGTAGATATAAACAAGGGCGTGCCATAAAGTATGCCGTTTCCAACCTAATTTATGCAGAAACGCTCATTCCAAGAAAAATTTAGAAACCATTCTTTTTGATAAAACCTATATTGAACTATTTGAAACTCATTTTGAAGGTCGTAGGTGAAAAACCTCGAAGTTTCAAGATGAAGCACTGGCAGCCCAAAATGCGATGGCTGCCAGAGAGACAGATAATCTTAGCGATTGGGCTCGACTTTATAGTTCTTTTCAAACTCTCTTTCAAATTGGAGAACGCTTTTAATGGGAACCTCTCTTGGTCCATATTTTCCATTACAAATAAATTCACCGATAAGACAAGTGGTTGAGCGTTTAAAAGCGCGATAATAGATCCAACTCGGATTAAAATCTAAGATCTCGTCTTTAGATTGAAAGTATAGATCGGTTGAATTGGTTAGATTTTCTCCTCCAATGTTCAAACCTGAGACCTTTCGAGTGATGGGAGAAAACTCTTTTACCGAGAGATAATGCCATTGAATGTTATCGAACTCCACATCGGAAATTGAAGTTGGAAAATCAACGTAGAAAAGACGGACATTATTGAACTTAAGGTTAGAGTAAGATTGGCCCGCTTGATTCATCACCAGGCGAGTGACGTTTGAGTTTTCGAATACCAAGTGGTCTCCGTGAATGAAACCATCAACTGTCGACTGTATGATTGTAATATAATCGCCTTGAATACTCTGTTCTAAGGTGGAATTTATAATGTTTAGATTGTCACCTTTCAGCTGCCCTCTGCTTAGGTTGACATTTTCAAAGTAACTATCATTGCTTTGGCACTCAAGTTTTCCTGAAAAAAGATGTAGACGGTTCTTTTTACAGGAGTAAATATCATGAAACACGGCTCGGGAATCGGAAGTGCTGACCATCGTGCCCACTAACACAAGCCGAACCCGACTTGCCGAAATAACGGTTCCTTCGAGTAGCTGTCTCCAGATATGATCAGCAAGAAGCTCTTCTGGTTTCTCGATCGTCGATGAATCCCATTCTTTTTCGATAATGTCTCGAGGCAGAGAGCGCTGGGATGGGTCTGTAGAATCCAGTTGAGAAGTCCATCGCAAATCGATGTCAAATTCCATTGTTGTGTCTATGAGAACTTTCATGGAATCAAATCGACCATTGAGCATTTTAGGGTGCGCGTAAATGATTCCACCATAGGGGTTTACAGTAAAACCTAGTGGCGAAGAATACCGGAAGAGTTCAGTTGAGATATTTTGGAAAGTTTTAGAGGCAAGGATCTCACTCTTTGAAAGTGGTTGAAGAGTGCCACCTCGCTGAGATTCCCAAATTAATAAAAGAGACCTTAAGCTCGCAACGTATGGTGAAATTATATTATGTCCTCTGTCTGGAAAAAGAATATGCAAATACTCATGAAACAGCCCCAAGGCTTGATTTTTAGGATTTAAGGTAAAAAAGTGGTTGGCGCTGTTATCCCTTAAAAGCTCGATGACATGGAACTGTTCTTTCTCTGAAAAATCAGAGCTATATTTTTCAAAAAAACGTGAGTACATCGTAGTCTTTGCTGATTTGCCAGGAGTCACGTCTAACGGGTCTTGACCACTTAACTTATCGACAATAAAGTACTTTACGTTTTTGGGTATAACATTGATTTCTTTAGAATGAGCAGGAAAGTAGTTTTCTAAAGGGCGTCTAAGGTTAATGAACTGCTGAAGCTTTTTAACTTCATTGTATATTTGTGGATAATCTTTTTCTAAATCAACTTCCACTCCTTGAGGGGGTTTAGGGCTCTTGCGAAGGTAATAAAAATCAGCAAGTTCATTGGGTCCGGTTTGTGAACCGGCATTTCCGAGGTCGATTTGCGCTTGCGTAAAAGCCGTGCCTATTAAAAATAGTAAACAGATGATCTTTTTCATGAAGGAGTCTCCTGATCCAGTCGGAAAAAGCTAATGCTTAAATTGAAAATGGAATTATTATTTGGTTTGTTTGCATATTTACTAAGAAGATTTTTTTTAAAGTTTCGAATCTCTTTTTTTACATCAGGAAGCTGTTCTTTCTCGATGGCAAATATTAAAGAACTGATATCTCTTTCATCAACAGTTTGACTCGTTAAAGAGACTTTTGCTTTTTCTAAGAGCTGCAGATGAAGAGATCGAATAGAATGCGAAGAAACATTGTCGGAAGACTTTAAAAAGTCTTTTTGGGGTCGCCACCGATTGTCGATCGACTCGAGTAATTTGGTCTTGAATAGCCTTTCAATGGCGTCGGCGGCTTCTTGTTCGGATATCCCTAAAGAGTCGGCAATCCATTGGGTGTCGCTTTGAAAACTTGGAAGGAGCGCCAGTTGGACAATCGCTAAGTGGTACCACTTAGAAAGTATCACCATATAGTCCATCGAAAGAGGTTCTGTCTTTTCATATAATTTTTTAATTCTTTCTGCAGCGCTATTTCTGACCTGAGTTTTTCGTGAACCCTCAGATTGAACTAAATCAACAAATAAAGAGGTTTCATCCTCATCAAACTGCAAACGATGACAAATTTTTTTAGCAGTGCGAAGAGCAAGGCCATGTTTTCCATTGAGGACAGCATGGAGGCTTGAGGGGGCTATAGCTAAATCCCGAGCGAAGGCTCGGAGCGAATAAGAAGAGTTAAGAGCCATTCGGGTTTCCAGTTCTTCTTTTAAAATTTGTCTGTAGTCTTTCGTTGGTTGTAGCATGGGTCCACTTATAGTGTAAGACCACGTAAAGTCAAAATATTTTCCGAACATATTGTTCGGTTTTATTTCTGCGGAACATTATTTTCTTTAGAAGATAAGATAAAATTCCAAAATACTTTGTAATTTCAATTTCTTATACACTTCATTAATTGTAGTCCTTAATTCTAATTTCTTCACACCAGAGAGAATAAACGCCTGCCGTTGAGATGATTCATTGAAAATCTTTATCTGAAATTAAAGGGGACAGTTTATACGATGTATAGAATGGCAATTGAATATCAAGATTTTAAAACAGATCTCTTTCTTTTGGCTTCGTAGAAGTGTTATTTTGGCGAAGGCTCTTTAAAATAGCGGGCAGTTGAGCGACTCTTTTTATCCAAACAACATTGCCATTTAGTTTGGAAAGCAATTTGGTTAGATGCTTTTTATTTGATTCTGGAAGAACAAAGTGATTAAAGCCTAACTTTTCAGCTTCTTTAATGCGCTCATCTGCAAACTGGCAGCGGCGCACTTCGCCTGTTAAACCAATCTCTCCGAAGAAACAGGTTTGTCCATCCATTTCTTGAAAATTCGTAGTGGAAATCAATGCCGCCGCTACAGCTAAGTCGGCTGCGGGTTCAGTGATCTTCAGCCCACCAACGACATTGACAAAAACGTCGCATTTGGAAAGTCCAAGATCTAGGTGTTTATCAAGAACCGCGACAAGAAGGTGAACCCTGTTGGTATCAAAACCTAAACTCGTTCGACGAGGCATTGCCATGGGACTAGAAGATGTTAACCCTTGGATCTCGCACAGTAGAGGGCGGCTTCCCTCCATCGCAGCAAAGACTGAAGATCCCATCAGGTCACTGCCTCTTTCTTCTAGAAACATTTCAGAGGGGTTATCCACTTCGGCCAGACCTTCTGTTTTCATTTGAAATACGCCAAGTTCATTGGTCGCGCCAAAGCGATTTTTCTGAGCTCTGAGAAGACGAAATTGATAGCTAGAATCTCCTTCAAAAGACAGTACGGTGTCGACCATATGGGCTAGCGTTTTGGGTCCGGCGATGTTTCCATCTTTGGTGACGTGACCAATTATAAAAACGGCAATATTCTGTCCTTTAGCCAATGCCATAAGTTGAGCGGCGCACTCTCGGACCTGTGAAACTGATCCAGGTGCTGCCGTCAGTTCACTAAGATAGACTGTTTGAATGGAGTCGACGATTAAAACGTCAGGCCGAATGTCCTTAGTGAGACTTAAAATGTTTTCCATCAAACTCTCACTGGCGACTTCGACTTGCGAGGAAGTAATCCCTAGACGTTGTGCTCGCAGTGCAGACTGATGAACACTTTCTTCTCCTGAAATATACAAAACATGCTGCTTATTTTTAGCAAGACCACCGGCCATTTGCAGAAGTAGAGTGCTTTTTCCAATTCCAGGATCTCCCCCTAGAAGCACAAAGCTTCCGGGAACCAGGCCGCCGCCTAAAACTCGGTCTAATTCTTGAAACCCCGTTCTATGGCGCTGATCATTGGCCTGTTCTAGTTTTCGATCCAACCGGTGAACTTTTGGGCGAGAACCGGGCTGGTGGGAGTCTTCCGAGACGGACCAGCCTCGAGCCCCTGATTTTAAAGTGGGTGTTAAAGTTTCTTCGACTAACGTGTTCCATTGATGGCAACCGCGACATTGTCCACTCCATTTTGAATAGGTGGATCCACATTCTTGACAGACGAAATGAGTTTTTGCTTTAGCCATAGGCTCGTTTACCAATTTCTTCATCAATGGCCAATGGTTTTTTCTTGTCAGAAGGCTGCCCTTTCATTGCGGATGAACTCCTCTTAAGATTTGTAACTCTTCAACATTGCTCAAAAGC
>JAGRAG010000347.1 GCA_020435025.1 Bdellovibrionales bacterium
CACTATTGTTGCATTAGTGAGGTTCAAAATGTAAACGAAGAGTATATTGCGGAAGGCAAACTTTGTTTTAGATACTCGTTGCTAAACTTCGAACATAAGACTATCGAAAGCATGTATTAACCAATAAAAGGTCGAGTGAAAATTATGAACCAGTCAAATTCAGATCCCACAATTCAATTTTTAGGAGCTACAAAAACCGTAACCGGGAGTAAGACTTTGCTAAAAGTCTTCGGTAAAAAAATACTTGTTGATTGTGGACTTTTTCAGGGCCCGAAAGCGATCAGAGAACTGAACTGGCAGGAGTTTAAAGAAGCGGAGTCTATTGATGCCGTAATTTTAACACACGCACATATTGATCACTCTGGATATTTACCAAAGTTAGTTAAAGAGGGCTTTAAAGGACCCATATACTGTTCAGCTGGAACTTTTGATTTGTGCCAGATTATGCTGATGGATTCGGCTCATTTGCAGGAAGAAGATGCTAAGTATGCAAATAAATCGAGGTATTCAAAACATTATCGAGCATTACCCTTGTATGAGACCGTGGATGCTCAACGCGCATTAGAGCTTTTTGTTCCGCTGGAAATGAATGATTGGACCGATATTTTTCCAATGATTTCGGTTCGTCTACTGCGGGCCGGACATATTTTAGGATCTTCATTTGTGCAGATAAAGATAAATAGAGATTACAATCCAATCACAGTAACCTTCAGCGGTGATATCGGAAATGGTCGTCAAAATGTCATCAAAGGTCCTGTCTCATTAGTAGAGACGGACTATCTTGTTATGGAAGGAACATATGGGGATCGAGTGCAATCGAAGCTTGATCCATCGGAAACACTGGCCCAATGTATAAGAAAAGTAGCAAAAAATAAAGGCGTGTTGGTGATTCCTTCGTTTGCGGTCGGTCGAACACAAGAGATTTTGTATTTGCTTAGGAAGTTGGAGTCAGAAAATAAGATTCCAGAAATTCCCGTTTATCTGGACAGTCCAATGGCGGTTGAGGCAACCGAAATCTACATGAGACATAAAGACGAGTTAAAATTAGACTTGGAAAAAGGTGGTTTTATTGAACCTTTGTGCTCGCACAGTTACAAAACAGTACGGTCAGCCGATGATTCCATGCTTCTTTGTATGAAAGATGGTCCTATGGTTGTTGTTTCCGCGGCCGGCATGTTAACCGGTGGCCGAGTGCTGCATCATTTAAAGGCCCGGTTGCCTAAGCCTGAAAATGTGGTTTTGTTTGTCGGGTGGCAAGCGGAGGAAACTAAAGGCAGACTTCTGCAACAAGGTTTGCCAAAAATTCGCATTCATCATCAAGAAGTCGACATTGAGGCCGAAATCGTTTCGATTGATAGCCTTTCTGCACATGGAGACACAGAAGACATTTTGAGTTGGATCAAAGGAATCGAAAAAGCTCCTCATAAAGTCTTCCTCAATCATGGTGAGGAATCAGCCCTCAATACATTGAAATACCGATTAGAGCACGAATTAAATTTTAGTGTGGTTGTCCCTAGTTTTGAACAGGAATTTGTCTTGTCATAAGAAAGAATACGATGGGCTTGATCGAGATTGAAAATATCTGGAGATTTATCGGTGGATTAGGAATTTTTCTTATTTCTATGAAATTTGTCGAAGAGTCTCTTTCTGACCTTGCAGGCAGAAGATTTAAGCGATTTTTTCGAGAGTACACAAAAACACCTCTTAGAGGCATTCTTGGTGGAACATTAGCAACTGTCGTTTTGCAAAGTAGTAGCGTGGTGACCTTAATGGTTCTCTCCTTTGTCGGTGCTGGTGTTATAGATATGAAAAGTGCCTTGGGAGTGGTCTTTGGCTCGAATCTGGGTACCACATTTACGGGGTGGGTTGTGGCCTCGTTGGGGTTCAAAGTAGATGTTTTGGAGTTTGCTTTTCCTCTGATTGGCGTGGGGTCTATATTTTACACGCTTTTGCCGAAGGAACAAAAACTGGCGCAAATATTTCGTTTCTTAGCAGGGCTGGGGCTGCTTTTTTTCGGGTTAGAGTTAATGAAACAGGCCATGGAGGGAGTGTCGCAAAAATTTGATGTTTCCGTATTACATGGATATGGAATGGTTAGCTATTTTCTTTTTGGGTATGTTTTTACGGCTATTGTTCAGTCAAGTTCGGCAACGATGATGACGACGTTAGCTGCCTTGCATGCAGGAATTTTGAATTTACCTCTTGCGGCAGCGCTTATTATTGGAGCTGACTTAGGAACGACAACGACGGCCCTGCTGGCGAGTATTGGCGCATCCCCTGGGAAAAAACAGACATCGATGGCTCATTTTTTATTTAATTTTGTAACAGATGTCGTGGCTTTGATTTTAATAAGTCCACTTTTGTCTTTCGTCCTTAAGGTTTTTGGCCCTGGAGAACCTCTGTTGTCTTTGGTGTTCTTTCATAGTCTCTTTAATTTTATTGGCATAATTGTTTTTATTCCTTTTACCGGTGTATTTGCTGGATTTCTTGAAAAATATATTGGAAGGACGGAAAAAAAACTGACGACTTATATTCAAAGAGTCAATCCAAGTATGACTGAGGCCGCGTTGGAGGCTCTGAACCGAGAAGTCCTTTTACTTATTGACCGAGTTGTCGAGTTCAATCGACAAGCTTTTTCATTAAAGTTCCTAAAAGGAAGTTTTTCTTTTGTTTATGAGGAAATGAAGGAGTTAGTCGCTGAAAATCTCTCGTATGCGCTACGGATTCAGAGCCAACCAGTGAGTGAAGAGGATTCAAAGCGGCTGGGTCAAATCCTAAAAGCTCTTGATTATTTTGCTAAATCTTCAAAATCCGCAAAAGACATTCACCATAACATTAAAGATTTTGAGGGATCTGGACAAAATGAAATCATTCATTTTTTATGGGTACTACAAGAAGACATCAAAAAGAGCTTCCAGATTATAAATGAAGTAAAGAAATTTGAAAATCAATCTCACGTTTTTGAAGAGCTTTTAGCTGTTAAAAATAAAAATATCAGAGACTATGAAGAGCGCCAAAAAATGATTTATGGGAACCTAAAAGAGAGAAAGTATTCTGAGTCCACAACAGGAACATTGCTCAACGTCAATAGAGAGGTTCATGCTTCTATGGAATCTTTGATTTTTGCCCTTAAAGAAATTCTTTTACCTAGAGAAAAAGCTGAAGAAATATAGGATTATTATATGTTCGAAAAGGCATCTGAGTCACTTCTCTTGTCAGTAGGGAAGACTTGATAATGGTAGGTCAATCTCACTCGTCAAAATTTTGATGCTTTTACTTAACTGCACAAAAAGTCTCGACTTTTTACATGGGTTGCAATAACTAAATTTATTAAGTTTAGTTTTGTTGTATAGATGTCGAAGTAAACAGGAATTTATAAGTTCGTGTTTTCCTCCGTTAATTCAATTGTTTAACTAAACTTGACATTAAGTTGACTAGAAGGACGAGAGTCTTTTTCTTATCTATAATTAGATAAACGCTCCTTTAAATTATTGAGGTTCAGAATGAAAAAATCAACCTTTAAAAATGGAGTTATCTTGGTTGATGACAATGTTATTTATCACCACTTTATGCAGAAATGCATCGAGCGATTAAATTTAAGAGTTCCTTTTTATTTTTATTCAACGGCTGACGAGATCTTTGATCATTTACACATGGTTGATATAGGAAAGTATCCAATGCCAGGTTTGATTCTTCTTGATATTCATTTAAGAGGTATAAGTGGATTTGATATTC
>JAGRAG010000348.1 GCA_020435025.1 Bdellovibrionales bacterium
TAATGAAGCGGGATTGCCGCCTCCGGCTCCATCAGGATCGACCGTTTTAGGAACAACTTTCACGTTCACTGGCTCGCCTGGATCGATTGTGATATCGCCAGTGGAACCGCTAAAAGTGCCGTCAGTCACATTGATGACTCCATTTCCCGGATAGGGAATGGTCTGATAGGGTGTGAAGGTTATCGTTGGTCCAGAGGTGGTTGAAAAATTGGATGTGAGGGCCGTCGGTTTATTGGAGGACCACGTCGCTGTAGGAGCATCTTCGATAAAGTTGCCCGCACTATCTGTCGTGGCCGCATAAAATGTTAGTGGAGCATCTGTAGCTGTCAGGGTCAGACTGGTCACAGCTTGTGCGTTTGAAGCAGGTCCGCCGGAGCCATCTGTGATCTTCATCGCCGCTTTCGGTCCGGTAATGACGGCGATTTGATGGAAAGAGACATCAATATATCCACCATCACCGTCCCCCATAAACACAGAGGTGTTACTACGAGAGTCCGTGAGAGTGACTATGGCGGGGATCGTACAGATCCCAGCGACGAAGGTGCACGAGTAAAACTGAGGCATGGTTGTCGGAGCTTGTCCACCCCAACTAGAGCTCGAGACCATCTCCCATTCCAAGTTGATGGTTTCATTTACTTCAATCAGATTTCCACTAAGATCTTCTGTACGTACTGTGAAACCAAAGGGAACTCCAGCGGTTTCAACGTTATTGTGTTCAGAGATCAATTTAAATCGTCTGTTGGCATCTTCGCTATTTGAGGTAAGATTAAATTCGACGCAAGTCTGCGAGTCGGAAATACAGGCTCTCACTAAAACGGGGGCATTGTAGACAGCGGGGGATCGAATTCCAGTTTCCGCATAACCTTGATCATCGGTAATGGGTTCAGGAGTCACGATGTGAGAACCGGCCCCATTCACATCAGTGAATTTGATTTTAATATCTTTCACCCCTTTTCCTGAGTCACTTGTCACTCGGACCATTAGGGCTTCTGAGAAAAGTTTATCGGGAGCGGCGACTTGGCCATCGCCTTGAACGGTAGTTAGTTTTAAACCAAAACTTCCGTTTTTGACATCGTCTGTTCCATCTGTCTTACACCCTGTTGTGAGCATTGCACTCAAAACAGAAAGAACCATTAATAAGAATCTAAAAACGTACGACATCTTCATAGTAAATTTATCGGACTTAATTCTAGAGTTCTTGACGAATATTTAGATATTTTCAAATTTTTGTCTCAAACTGAATCACATTTTTTTGGGGGCTTTTAGCTGACAGTGTCTCAGGATCAGACAGTCCACGCGAGGCGAAGCCGTCATATATGTCCGTGCGGCAGCTGCAAAGCTGCGAGCGAGACACTTCAGCTAAAAGTCCCTGTAAAAAGTGATCCATTTTGAGAAAGAAATCTTCACCTAAAATTTTTGATTGAAGTTGCGGGAATATTCCAGATGAAAGCAATAGTGTATTTGTTCCGTCTGGACGATTTTAAACGGAACCCTTTATTTGAGGAATTCACTGCATCTGAAGGGTTCAGGAAGGCCCATTTTTAAGTTTTCAAAACGAATTGAGTTGTCACTTACTTAAGTCGAGGGGCACTTTAAGGTGGTGATTCATATCGGAGATTCATGGCCTCGTGCTGTCTTAAATAGAAATCTAATAAACATCAAATGCTTTGCTCACACATCTTTTGAAATTCTATGGTGAACTGAATTCAAGAACAACGGGGTGAAAGTGGACAACTTCATGCATTCATTAAGGGGGCCATTGTGAGTGTGACAGCCTTACGACTAAAAAATCCGAAATTGGCTTGGCCAGATTACTTTAATCCATTTCTTCTATACAGTAATAGCAAGATCAAATCCTTTCGTCCTAAATTGCGTTTTTCGTTTCGCTCAGGTCCCTTTACAGTAAAGACTGCACAGACGTCCGATGAGCTTGCTGAAATTTTAAAATTGAGGCACCAAATTTTTATTGAAGAAGGCTTGGGCTACTCCAAGACATCACAGTTGGACTTTGATAAATTTGATTTGCAAGCAGATCATATTTTATTAATAGACAATGCCACTCATACAGTTGTTGGGACCTATAGAATTCTGTCCTCTGATTGGGTCAAAAGCTTTTACTCCAGTCAAGAGTTTGTAACGGATCGCTATTTGGAAGTTATGAGAGGACTTAAGTTAGAGTTAGGACGAGCTTGTATTAAGAAAGAATACAGAAAAGGAACAGCCATTCACTTAGTTTGGAAGGGATTGGGCCGATACATTAATCTAACAAGTGCCGACTATCTATTTGGATGTACAAGTGTCGACAGTCAAAGTTATTCGGATGTTCAAGATCTGCTAGGTGTTCTCGGTGAGTCCTACCAATCGCAAATCTTTGATGTGAAACCTCGTTTTCGCTTTCGATTCTATCCGGAGCAGTCAGGAATCAAATTGTATCAAGATCCTTCGGAATTGATTCCGCCGCTTCTCGGTTCTTATATCAAAGCTGGAGCGCAAGTTTTTGGAGAGCCGGCTTACGATCGTGATTTTAAGTGTTTTGATCTATTCACAAGTATGCACATTAAAAGCATGAATCCAAAATACAAAAAAAAATACATACAAACGGAAACGGAATGACTTTTAGTTTTATTGTACGTTTTATTTTTTTAGTTTTCTTGATTGTCAGTTACACAGTCATTTCATGGCTTCTTGGTTTGTTACCATTTTCTCGGTGGACTATTCAAAAATGGCGAGCCCAGATTCTTAGTAGGTTTTGCAAAGTGGGCTTGTGGAATTTACGAGTTCAAGTTAAAAATTTTGGGCTAAAGAATCCAAACGAAAATTATCTGGTCGTTTCTAATCATCTTTCTTATTTAGATATTCTCATAATTTCGTCTCAAATTCCTTCCTGTTTTGTAACCTCCGTGGAGATTAAGGAAACCCCATTATTGGGGCTATTGACGAAACTGGGAGGATGTCTTTACGTTGAAAGAAGGAACAAAAGCAACATTCATAATGAAATTAAAGACATTCGAGAAGGACTGGAAAATAACTTAAATGTTGTCGTTTTTCCCGAGGCAACCAGCACCAATGGCGAGTCTGTTTTGAGGTTTAGAAGTCCACTTTACAATGCGAGCATCTCTTCATATAAAAAAGTTTTGCCTACCTGTATTAATTATAGATCTGTAGGGCATACGAGTTTGAACAAAGACAATCGAGACGCTATTTTTTGGTACGGCGACATGAGTTTTTTTCCGCACCTAGTTGGACTGGTTAAGGCCGGACCCATAGAAGTAGAGCTGGACTTTCTGGCACCCCTAGATACACGAAAGTACGTTGACCCTATTGAATGTGCTCAGATCACTCACTCTCAAGTTTCTAAAAGGTTTATCCCATGCCTTTCATGAAAAAATGGCATGTAGGAATGATTGGAAGTGGAATTGGCATTGGTCAAAAATTAGAAGGTATAGAGTATGCACCTTACTACTTGAGATCTCGCCATCTTGTGGATCATCTTTGTGATCACAAAATTGCGGTCAATGATTATGGGGATGTTAATGTTCATGTTAAAGACATTTTTGAATCCTATGAGAGGCTTTCCAATCTTTGCCGCCGGAGTTCCCTCCGGAACCAATTTACAGCTATCTTTGGTGGAGACCACAGTCACTCAATAGGCTCCATTTTCGGGCTTAAAAAGCAAAATCCCCAATTAAAAGTTCTGTGGATTGATGCACATGGGGATATTAACACTCCAAAAACCTCACCTTCAGGAAACCTTCATGGCATGCCTTTAGCGGCCCTATTAGGCCTATTTGACTTAAATCGAGTGGGGCATATGGATTGGTTCCATCCCGTGTTGCAGCCTAGCGATGTTGCCCTTTTAGGTGTTCGTGACTTGGATTCAGGCGAGAAAGAGGTCATAGAAAACCTAAAGCTCCCTTGCTTTGATGTAGAGGAAATACGAGATATTGGAATGGCGTCAGCCTTAGATATTATTTTAGATCGAATGGATCCACAGGGAACATCTCCATTTCATTTAAGCATTGATGTCGACTGTTTGGATGGAAGTGAGGTGAAAGCTACGGGTCTTCCGGTGCCCAAAGGCTTCTTTAGAAATGAACTAGAGCAATTTGTGACCCAAATTCAAAAAAAGCGAAAAGTAACGTCGATTGAAGTTGTTGAGTTCAATCCTAATTTAGCTATGGAAGATCAACAATGGGTGCCTATTGCTGATTTCATAGCTGATTTATTTCGTCTTGTCATCGCAAACGAACTAAGAAGATTTTTAAACACTCAGGATCCAACAAAAGTTTATAACAAAAATATACCTAGTCAGCAGGCAGCAGTTCTAGTTTAAATGTATGAATTAGTTGTCAGTAAAATAGTTCCATATATATTCACTTCCATTAAATTCATGGCTAACAGGTCCGACTAACCAGATAAAGTAGTCTTTAAGCCTTCCAGAGGCTTCTTTTCCTCCGGGCCAGACATGACCACCTCCAAATATAGCTACGACCTTAGCAGAGTCAGGACCTCCTTGGGCACAGTGGTAGTTGAATTCCTTAAATGCCGTAAGATCATTTGGAGAACTAATAGAGTCAATGACAGGTGATTGAGAATCTAACACGCAGTTTTTTCTTCTTAAAAAGAGAGTCTGAGTAGAAAAAGCAGAGAGCATTTCTCCAGTTGTCACCGTAAGATCTGCTTGATTTGGCTTTTCGAAAATCTGATCATAGTTGGTGACGTCTCGACAAAGATCTGGCAATAAAGGACTTAAAGATTCATGAGGTGCACAATAGGGAGCTGCAGTATCCCAACTTCCATTGATCATTAAGAGTTTGAGCTTTTTGTTATTCATCGGACAGGAACGCATGACTCTTTCAGATAAATGGCTGGCAACGGAAGCAATTCCCGCAAATCGTTCACTCATATGACAAAGAAGGGAATAAGAAAACGCTCCACCCATTGCCAGACCAGTTGCGTAGATTTTTTTCGGATTAGCCTTTTCGGTGTTTGTTATGTGATTGAGTAATGCATTTATAAATCCTAAATCGTCATTGTCATTGATTCCAGATTGTTCACCAATAAAACCCCGACCATCATTCCAGACTCGAGCTCCTAAGTTATAACCTCTGTTGTTCAGACCATCAGGGTAAATAACCATAAATCCCTTGGTTCGAGCTAATTCGTTCATTCCAATTCCTACGACAGGCGCGTTGAGTGTATCGCTCATACCTTTACCACTACTTTGCGATGGATGAAAAATGAGAAGAGCGGGTTTTTCTCTTTGCCAAGTACAAGGCTTATAGATTCTGTAACTGCGCATTTTGCCATCATGTTTGAGCCACTGTGTTTGTTCTCTTCCACAAGCAAATGCCGATGCCGAGGAAAATAAATAGATTGCTGAAAGTAAGACTAAAATAGCAAGTTTGATTGGAGGCATTCGAACTCATCCTGTTTTATATTATTAGAATATGTTAATAAATAGGACTTCCTCATTAGTACACATAATTAATTTCTCTTGAAAATTTGTAACATTC
>JAGRAG010000349.1 GCA_020435025.1 Bdellovibrionales bacterium
GAACGGTGTTAACCATCAAAAATGTACGTTATGTTTTTATAAGAAAAAAGGGTCGTCCTTATTTAATTCGAAAAGGAGATACTTTAAAAAGTATCGCCGCGAAAGTATATGGAAACTCAAAAAATTGGAAAAAGATTTGGAAGAACAACCCTCAGTTGATCAAGAACCCCAAAAAGCTCTATGCAGGGTTCACTTTGTATTATGAAACTGCTTCTGGAGAGCCAACAAAGATACGAAAACCAACGTCCTCTCAGTAGTTTATCTGTTGTTTAAATTCTGTTTTTTTGAGACTCTGAATTTATGGGGCAGAACTCTAACAGAATTTTTAACATCGGCTTATTTGAAGGAGTATGTCTCTTAGTTCTTATATTAGGAACCTTCACAGCAACTTGGGCAGAATCTAACGCCTTAGACCCCAAGCTGCAAAAGAAAGTGCTTGCCTCTCAGCAAGCGATCTGGGTGGCTCACATACTTCGGCAAAAACCACAGGATAAGAAAATAGTGGAACTGGATTTTAAGTCTATTCAAATTCCCGTTTTCCTACTTCCCCACGGAGAGAGTTTTCGACCCCTCGTGAAACTACTTCCGGTTTATAAAAAGCCAGGATGGAAGCTTTATGTTGGTAAAAACGTTCCTGTAAAAGAAAGTGGAGATACCGGAGAGTACTATGTCTACGCATATTTAAATTCAAGGATTAGTGAAATCGATTTTTTTGCGAAAAATGAGAGTGGGGATATCATTAAGGAAAAGGTTTACATATTTGCCCCAGAAGCCCGTCAGTTTAAGCAAACCTCGGCGATTAAATCTATGAGCTTTGATATTGGTTTTTCAAGGCTCTACTATGAGCAAACAACTTTTGGAGTATTTACCGCCTCTTCTTTGCTTCTGGGTATTGGATATGTTTCTCCGGATGATGGAAAAAAATGGGGATGGTTAGCTGACTTCGATATGACGGTCATGACTTTTGCTTCAGATCCTTTAGACCACAATCCGCAGTATTATGAAGGTTTGTTGGCGGTTTCTTATGCTAAAAAGATTTTTAAAAATCCAAGATGGAGAAGTCGCATTATCGCTGGTGTAGGTACCTCGGGATTGATTTCACATGGGAGTCCCTTTGGTTATTCGGGATTGGCGGGTCTTGATGTCGGTTTAAAAAGTGAGTTTTATAAGAATAGAACGGAGAGCTATATTTTTGAAGGCCACTATATGACTTATGATGGAATCAGTTTAACTGCGGATCGGGCTTTGAACATAGAGGGAAAGTGGAGATTTAATTTTGAAAATACACGGCAAATGGTGGTGGGTTTGAAGTATAGCAGCCATAAATTTCAAGTCAGTTTTGAGGAAATCGAAGTAGACCGATTCGCTTTAACGGGTTCTTTTACATTTTAGAATTTAAAAATCAGCTTGAGGGCTTAACCGTAAGCCCATCGAATGGAGTTTTTAGATTTCAAGATGAAGAGAAGCAATCTATGTTTTCCAAACATAGATAATTCAATACGAAGCGGATAAATATTTTCCTTGAAATAAAAAACGTTCATTTTTTTGCCAAAAATAAATTGTCGCTGAACAACACTGTATAAAAAAATATCGACAAATTTCGCTTTATAAAAATCTGAGGCAATTAGACTCGCCGAGAGAGTTCTCTGTTTCATAATGAAACATGCAAAATGTCAAAAACCCTTCAAATAATGGATGATTTCTATAGAAATCCGGTGTGGTTTCCGATGTATAGAAAGTTGGAGGTACGTTAATGACTATCGAACGATCGAAGAGCCATTTTGTCCAGCTATGTAGGTCGAGGATTTTATCACTTAATGAATCAATTAAAATAATTATTCGATTTATAGCTTTTAGTTTCGTTACTTTTTCTCTCGTGACCCAACTTGGTTGTTTGCCCAAAGAAGAAACGATCACCGAAGTCTCCGGCGGTGAAACCTACGGCGGCTTTGAGGGTGTTGATAGCGTATTAACCATTGCATCTAATAAAGTTAAGGTGAGTTGGACGCCTTCGAATTCCCCCAGTGTCGTGGGATACAATATATATGATGCCACTATTTCAACGTTTCCAAAGCTTGTCAAAAGCGTCAGTGCAGATCGTTCCGAGGCGACGATTGTTGGTCTTTCAGAAGGGTTTTACTATGCTTTCCGAGTTCGGGCAGTCGATAAGGACGGAAAAGAAGATGTTAACATCAAAGATGAAGTGGGGATTCCTTATGGGGGTGTCACAGGTGTGACCGTTGTCAGTAGTACCTCTGCTCAAGTTGAGTTTAATTCCGCTGCAGATGGAGAGGCTTTAGAGATAAATGTGTATTGTAAAACAGATGGGGAGTACTCTCTTGCTGCTAACGTTCGCGATACATCTAAAACCTCCGTTATTTTATCTGATCTCATACCAAGTACAACGTACACTTGTCGAGCCGCAATCACTGTTGAGGGGAAAGAAGACAACAATACGGAAACGGTGTCGTTTGAACCTTTAGGACAGGCTTCTGAAATAATTTTTCTGACTCAACCGGGTAACGGAGAGGCCGGGGAGACTTTGGCGCAACAGCCAGTTGTAAAGATCTTAGATGCCAATGGAAATGTTGTATCCGGAGGACCTGATGCCACGGCGCTGATCACCTTAGAAATTTCTGCGGTTTCACCGACCGTGGGTGTCGTGCGTGGAACGGCAACACTCAATGCCGTTGCTGGAGTAGCGACTTTTTCTGATATCAATCTGCAAGAGGCGGGAATAAAAGTCATTAAGGCGGTGAAGGAAGACACTTCGGCACAGTTTTTTGGAACGGTTCCCAAAGAAGTCGATTCTTCCACTTTTATTATCAATCCGGGCCCGGTGTCGGCGGCGTTGTCGACCATGACTTTAACACCAGCTGTTCCTCCAGGTGAGCCCTTAGTTGCCAATGGAACTGATTCCTATACACTAACAGCCACATTGAAAGATCAGTATGCTAACCCTGTGCCGGGGATTCGTCCTACTTTTGAATCTAATATTGTCGGTGATTTTATTATTCAGCCTTTTCAGTCGTCAGATGATGATGGGATCACGACGGGTACCATTTCCTCAACGGTAGCAGATTCTTTGCCTCCGTTTCGTGTCGTTTCAGTATCCGCGCCGGCAGGGCTTTCGGATATAAAAGCACTTGTTCCGTTTAAAGCTGGTGATCCTAAGAAGCTCATTTTTACGGTGCAGCCGATGAACTCTCCTGCCGGGGATCTGGCAATGAACGATGTGAAGGTCTCGATTACCGATGCCCAAGGCAATGTTGTGGTTTCAGGCTCTGGCTCAACAGACTCGATCGGTGTTTCGATTGCTTCTAACACAAACGGTGCAATTTTATCAGGTACTTCAACTGTTGCCGCAGTAGCCGGTGTAGCCACCTTTAGCGATTTAGGAATTGATCTTACAAAAAATGGTTATGTGCTTGTTGCGAGTTCAGGGATTTTAACTCCTGCTTACAGTAATAGTTTTAATATCACAGCGGGTGTTCCTCAGGCCGTTTCTATGTCGGGTCCCACGGATGTGTTCTCGGGGTCTTGTAGCTCAGGCATCACTATCCAATTGCAAGACAACGGGGGAAATCCAGCGGCGGCCATTCAAAACACAATTGTTCAGTTAAGTGGAATGGGAAGTGCTGTTTTATATAGTAGCAGTTCGTGCGGCGGAAGTGCACTAGGTTCTAGTGTGACCTTCACTCCCGGAACCCACACACGCACCGTTTATCTTAAAAGCAATAAGGTGGAAGCCCTTTCCTTATCAGCAACGGATTCATCCGCGGTCATGACAGCGGGAACAATGAATATCAATGTCAATCCCAGTAAAATGAGTTTATTGGCACAAGCGGCGGCGCCCGCTCCTCCCGGCACCGTTTTATCTGTGGCTGCGGGTCACTGCTCAACGGAGATTGTGATCACTCCTCTTGCTTTTGATGGATCAGAAGGTCCGATGTACAATGCCACAAGTGTAGTTGTTTCAGGCATCGTGGGTTCGGGGGCCACTCTTTATTCAGATGCTGGGTGTTCGATGGCACTAGATCCCTTAAACGTTCCAATGACGGTGGGTTTGGCCCCCAATCACAAGACAAAGCTTTACATTAAAGATCCGATTGGTGAAAACTTGACCATCAGTGTGTCGGATTCAGGAGGCAATATCGCCACAGTGTCGACTCCTCAGGCTGTGCGAGTGACGGCGTCGGATTTGGATTTTTCAGGTCCGACTGCTGTTGTGGCTGGTCAGTGTTCCTCAGCTTTTACCATCGCCTTACATGATACGGCAGATAATGCCGTTAACACTGTCGGTGATTTGGAACTTTCTATAAACGGGGTTGACGGAGTTTCGACTTCGGGCCAATTTTACACATCTCCTGCTTGTTCCGGGGCCGGCTCCACCACCACGTTGACCATCCCTGATGGAAGTTCTTCGGCCCAGATTTACTTCCGAGGGATAGCGGCGGAGATTTTAGATATTTCGATTTCCGACCCGAATGGCATAATGACCACCTCACAAACCATTCAATTGATTGTCTCACCTTCAGCTCTACGAATCACAGGACCAGGACCAACTTCTTCGAAGTCAAGTGACTGTGTGGGGCCTTTTTCTGTGGAAACTTTAGATGGTGAAGCCAATGTCGCCGCTGCGGTGACGCCCATTGTAGTGAATCTGTCAGGTCAAGGAGTGGCTGGGTTTTATTATTTAGATTCGAACTGTGCGACTGAAATTTCGGGAATGAGCTTTTCAAATGGAGATAGCTCGAAGGCTTTTTACTTTACGGGTCAATATCCGGATTCGCTCACTTTGACGGCCTCTGATAATGGTGCCGTGTTAAGCTCCGGAACTCTTAACTGGGATGTTACGGCCGATGTCAATTGGTTGGGAACGGCATCGACAATGTTTGATGGCAATGGGGATCTTTATTGGTTTGAATCGGGTGTTAAGCCAGTTGCGGCTCGTTATGATGGAATCAATTCAGCGATGAAGTTAGAATTTTCTCCAGATAGTCAGTATCTCTACGTTGTTGATTACTACGCCCATAAAATTTCTAAATACGATTATCTTAATAATGAGTATATCGGTTGGGTAGGGTCTCTAGATAAAGAAGCTGGCATAGGTTCGACCGGAAGCAATCTTGCCACTCCCAGCCCGGCTCTTTGTGTGAATACGGCAAATGCGGATCCTCTTCCAGGTTGGTGTAAAGGGGGGCGTCCGTGGACAGGAGATTTAAATATTGGGGGACTAAGGTATCCTTATGGTCTTAAGGATGACGGATCTTACATTTATGTAGCTTTGTATCATGACCATATGATTAATCGATATGATTCAACTACTGGTGCTTATGCTGGATGGATTGGGTTGGTGAACAATTCAACGCCGACAGCAGCGGGACCTGGTGGACCTGTAGGCTGTACCTCTGTGCCCAACGGCAGTGTGACTCCAGGTTGGTGTATCGGTGGAAATAACACAAGTGGAACCAGTTATATTGGAGATGGAAGGGTCACATATCCGACCGATGTTGAAACCGACGCCACTTATTTATATGTTACTTCTTATGGTGCGGTCTTAAGATTTAACAAATCCAATGGAAGCTTCTCGGGATGGATAGGAATGGTGGATCAAACCCCAACGGGGGGGTCGGCTCCAGGTTGTACAGCGACCGGAAGCAATCAATTGACTCCGGGTTGGTGTACCGGAGGAACATGGAAAAGAGTGGATCCCAGAAATCACTCCGGTGTGGCCGGAGGCTTTGAGCATCCTCGAAGTCTGATTTTAAAAGATGGATTTCTTTACGTTGTCTCTCAAAATTATGGAGGGCAAATAGGAAAGTATGATGCTGTGACGGGTGCTTTTATCGAACTGCTTCCGAATGCTCTTTCCAATAATTGGCAGGGGCCTTACCAGATAACTACCGATGGAACGAAATTTTATGTAGCCGACAACGAGAGAGTGATCAAAGTCGATACGACAGGGCTTGTTGAGGGCTGGATGGGAAAAGTAGCTAACAATGCCGGTATGTCGGGAAATGTAGGATGTGATAGTTTACAGCCAAATGAAAACACACCGGGCTGGTGTTTGGGGGGGATGTCCAAACCGGGACTCGATGAAGATTCTTTTATTGCTACGAGAGCGATTGCCTATGATGGAAATGGAGCTATTTTAGTCAGTGGTGAAAGGTTTCCGGGAATAAAGAAGTTTGATTCTAGTACAGGACAGCTCATTGGGACTTTGGGTTTAAGAAGTATCAGTCCCAAAAGATGGTCCGATAATAATTCGCTAAATGTTGAGTATCATGGGTTAGATGATCACTCCACTTACAATCCGGTGGGTATGGTGGTGGTTGGGGACTTTCTATTTGTCGCCGAAAGAGAAGGATCTCGAGTTAAAAAAATCAATCGCAAAACGGGAGACCTCATTGGCTGGATTGGTGGAACGACCTCGAAGCCGACGGGAGGACAGACGGCCAACTGTTTATTAACAAATGGAATGGGGCCTTCTCCGGGTTGGTGTTTAGGAGCTAATTTTTATCCGACGTTCACCTGGAACAATGCTTCGATGATTGATGATCTAGCTGATGGTATTATGCAGCGTCCGTTTGGTCTAACCAGTGATGGAACATGGCTTTATATCACCGATTATGAGCGCCACCGCATACAACGGTTTAACGTAGACACAGGCGTCTACGGAGGGTGGATAGGCCGTATTAATGCCTCTCCAACGGGCGGAGATCCTGGCTGTAATGGGGCGGCAGCTGGTTCTTATACACCGGGGTGGTGCTTGGGAGGAAGGTCAGAAGCGGGAACCGCGGATGGAAATCTAAGGTACCCTTCTGGTATTCACTATCATGCGGGAAATCTTTATGTAGTGGATGGTCAGAATTACCGAATATCTTCTTATGGTGCGGTGACCGGGGCATTTAACGGATGGATTGGACGAATTGGTTCAGCACCTTCTTCCGGTTGTACCCCCACTCACAATGGAAACTATAATGTGTCAGGATCTGGTTGGTGCATCGGCGGCACGGCCTCTCGAGGAAATAGTCGTGGTGATCGAGGTGGAGGATTTTATTTTTCTGACAATAACTGGGGAGACGTAACGACGGATGGAGTTCATCTGTACATCACAAATGGAGAAAATGCTCGTGTTGATAAATTCACTATGGGTGGGCAATTTGTTGCCGCTGTTAGCGGTCGCCAAGATCTTTACACTCGAACTTGGGAGACAGACCCGGGAGTGATCGCTTCGCAAAGCAACAGTTGGTGCTCGCGCCCTATCGCCATTTGGATCGACAGTGGTTATATGTACGGACTCAATCGCTATCCTTGTCAGCAACAAGAATCGACGATGGCGCTTTTTAAAATGGATCTTTCAACGGGACAGATTCTAGGTTGGAAGGGAACGATCTATGCCGATAATCCTCCTGTTGGGGGAGACCCAGGTTGTGTGGGAGCAACCACCTATACCCCGGGCTGGTGTCAAGGAGGTCGTTCAACCATTGGTGCGAAAAAAGGTCAGTTCATAGGAAGCTTTGGTTATATGACGGGAGACGCTCACTACCTCTATGTCACCGACTATTATGGAAACCGTATAAGCCGAATTCCAAAATAACCGAGTGCCAATATAAGACGTCAGGTGCTCCTTTGGAAAGCAGAAGGTTTCCAGTTTAACTTGCAGCTTCCCAATAGAGAGCTGCGCACTATTTCATTTTGAGACAAAACTATGAAAATTTATTGATAGCCTCTTTTTTTCTAAAATTCGGCAAAGGTAATCCCTTAATTTCATTGAACTTCTTGAAAGGGCTTTTTCCTGTCGTAACTTACTGAAACTTCTTAAGTAATTCCTGTCTTAAGTCTACAGGAATTTTATTGTTTTTCCGAAAAGAAGAAGAGAGGGAGAACGTTAGCTATGGCTCTAATAAAACTGAACAAATTAAAAATTCCGATACGGGTTGGTCCGAGAAAACAAATATTTTTAGTAAGTGTTTTAATTAGGAATTTCCTATCGAAGTTCTTATTAGCGATATTTGTTTTATCACTCATTAGTTGTTTACCAAAGGAAGAGACCATCACTGAAGTTTCTGGCGGGGAAACCTTTGGTGGCTTTAAAGGGATTGAAGCTGTTCAAACTGTGTCATCGACGAAAATAAAAGTTTCTTGGACGCAGTCATCAGACCCTAACGTTGTTGGTTATAACATCTATGACACCACTCTCTCTACCTTTCCGAAACTCATCAAGAGTGTGAGTGCGGATCGGGCCGAAGCCACCATTGTCGGATTGTCTCAAGGCTTCTACTATGCCTTTCGAGTAAGGGCCGTCAATAAAGATGGGAAAGAAGACGTTAACCACAACGATAAAATTGGGATTCCCTACGGAGGAACAACCGGAGTCACTGTGGTCAGCAGTACTTCTGCAAAAGTTTTATTTAATGCGGCCAACGATGGTGAAGCTTACGAAATTAATGTTTACTGCAAAACGGATGGCGAATACTCCCTTTTTGCTAACATCAAAGACACCTCTAAAACAGAAGTTCTTCTTTCTGACCTGACTCCTAGTACGACCTATACCTGCCGAGCGGCTGTTACTGTAGAGGGTCAAGAAGACAACAATACAGAGAAGGTTGTTTTTGAGCCATTAGGACAAGCCGCCGAAATTATTTTTCTCACACAACCAGGAAATGGAGGAGCCGGTGAAGTATTAGCTCAACAGCCGGTGGTAAAAGTTTTAGATGCTAACGGCAATGTTGTGTCTGGGGGACCAGATGCTACAGCTCTGATCACTTTAGAAATTTCTGCGGCTTCGCCGACTGTAGGTGTGGTTCGTGGTACGGCGACGATCAATGCTGTTGCGGGTGTAGCAACCTTTTCAGATATCAATTTGCAAGAGGCGGGAATTAAAATTATCTCCGCTCGAAAAGAAGACACATCGGCTCAATTTTTTGGGACAGGTGTGAAAACGGTCGATTCGGGCACCTTCATTATCAACCCAGGAGCCGTTTCCGCGACACAATCTTCTCTGACGCTAACACCAGCGGTACCTCCTGCTACAGCATTGGTCGCTAATGGAACTGACTCCTACACTCTCACGGCCACATTGAAGGATCAGTACGCCAATCCTGTTTCAGGAATTCGTCCAACCTTTGCTTCTAACATCGTCGGTGATTTTATTATCCAACCCTTTCAATCCTCAGATGCTGACGGAATCACTACGGGAACGATCTCTTCTACTGTCGCCGACTCTTTACCGCCGTTTCGAGTGGTGTCCGTTTCTGCTCCAGCGGGTCTATCTGATATAAAGGCCCTTGTACCATTTAAGGCCGGAGATCCTAAAAAATTAATTTTTACCGTTCAGCCGATGAACTCTCCAGCGGGAGATTTGGCGATGAACGATGTGAAAGTGTCCATTACGGATGCACAAGGGAACATTGTGGTTTCAGGATCTGGGTCAACAGATACTGTTGGGATTTCTATAGCATCAAACACCAATGGAGCCATTTTATCGGGTACGACCTCAGTGGCCGCTGTTGCCGGTGTGGTGACAT
>JAGRAG010000350.1 GCA_020435025.1 Bdellovibrionales bacterium
CCTACTTTTATGGATCAGCTTCCTATGCTGGCCATTATGTTCTTAATCTTTTATTTCTTAATCATTCGTCCCCAAGGGAAAAAAGCGAAGACTCAACAGAACTTTTGGAGTTCGATGAAAAGAGGGGATTCTGTTTTGACATCCAGCGGAATCTTGGGAACTATTGAAGGTCTTACAGACAAATATGTGACGTTAGAAATTGCCGANNCTGCCGATGGAGTGAAGGTGCGTATTTTGAAATCGAATATTGCAAAAGCGGCAGATGAGGAGCAGCAATGATTGAGAGTCTTAGAAGTCGATGGATCACCATCGTCGTCGTATTGGTAACTGCGGTTATTTGGATGGCACCCAATATAGTTGAAGTGGGTGAAGATTGGTGGTTCTCCAAAAATAAGATTGTTTATGGTCTGGACATTCAGGGAGGACTGCATCTTGTCTTGGGTGTGGATGTTAAAGGTGTCATCGACGAGAAGATCAATCGTCTCTCTCGAAACATTGGCAAAGAGCTTAAAGATGAAAATGTGGGCTTTTCAAAAGTCGAGGTCAATCCGGAAAACAAAAATGAACTGATTGTCACCTTATCGGCGGATGCTGAGTTAGAAAAGTTTAATAAGTTTATAGATGATTTTTACCCTTCCGTACTTCAGGTTTTATCGTCCGAAAATAATGTGATGATCGTCGCCTATTATGAGGCGCGAATTTTAGAGTACAAAAAGCAGGTTATCGATCAAGCTATAGAAGTGATTCGAAACCGAATCGATGAATTTGGAGTTTCTGAACCAAGTATATCGGCGCAAGGATCGGATCGAATATTGGTACAACTTCCCGGTATTAAAGATGCCAGTAAAGCTAAAGAGTCGATCAATCGTGCGGCTCGACTCGTTTTTCGTGTGGTTTCCGCAAAAAAGTCACCTGCAGAGTTAGAGACCATGATTTCTGAAGTAGAAACTGCTGGAAACTATGGTTTGGGTAAAGAGGGTATGAACTATTCGGCCTATGTCAAACGCCTGAATGAGGACCTGTTGGCGAAGTTACCCGAAAACACGCGGTTGGTTTTTCAAAAAGCGGATGCAGCTGTGAATTTGGAAGCTGGACGGGTACCCTACTTAATCGAAACGGATACGGATTTAGGTGGGGAGCATTTAGAAGATGCGAGTGTTCGTCCTGATGAAAACGGAAAGCCAGAAGTGGTCTTCCGGTTTACAGTGGAAGGGCGTCGAAAGTTTGCCGAACTTACTGGAAAAAATGTGAATCGACAGGTGGCCATCGTTTTAGATGATGTCTTGAAATCGGCGCCTAATATTACGGAGCGAATTGATAGTGCCACCGCTAGAATCACTCTGGGAAGCACGGGAAATTATCAAAAAACTTTAGAAGAAGCACAATTTATTGCCACGGCTTTAAGAGCAGGTGCCTTACCTGCAGCCTTAGAGCAATTGGAAGAACGAACGGTAGGTCCTACTTTAGGTGCTGATTCGATTGCTAAAGGTAAGTTTGCTGGTCTTGTAGGCGCTATTCTCGTTTTTATCTTTATGTTGATTTATTATAGAACCCTTGGTGTTGTGGCGGATATTGCCTTGGGTATAAATATCTTTTTATTGCTTTCTTTACTTACATCTTTGGGGGCGACATTAACTCTTCCCGGTGTTGCGGGAATTGTTTTGACTGTGGGTATGGCTGTGGATGCTAATGTGATCATTTTTGAGCGAATACGTGAAGAGTTGCGAAAAGGATCCAGTCATAAAGCGGCGATTAAAGATGGGTTTGGCCACGCATTTTCTGCGATCTTTGATGCCAACATTACTACGGCCGTTGTATGTGTGGTGTTGATGTATTTTGGAACGGGTCCAGTTCGTGGTTTCGCTGTAACACTTATGTGTGGAATTGCGACCTCTATGTTTACGGCAATTTTTGTTTCGCGAACGATTGTCGATACAATGGTTTCAAAAATGGGCCTTAAAAAGTTGATGACGGTTTAGGAGCAGACGGATGGCAGTAGATAAAAAACAGCAAGATAAAATTTCAGATATTGGAAAATTTGATTTCTTAAAGGCTTCAAAAATATTTGCAGCGGTTTCTTTCGCTCTTACTTTCGCCAGTATTGTTGTCATTATGATTGATGGCTTTAATTATGGAATTGATTTTGCTGGGGGAACAGAAGTCCAGGTGCAATTTCAAAGTGAAGTGGAAGCCGGTCGCGTTCGTAAATTTGCCGAATCTATGGGATACACGAATGCTCAGGTGCAGTCCTTAGGGGAAAATAACGAATATCTCATTCGCTTAGAATCTGTTGAAGGGGCCAATGACAAAGAGACCAATAAGCTTCTCAATGCGATGATTGCAAAGGTCACTGAAGGATTGAAAACCAGCTTCACCAGTGAGGGAGCTCTGGTTCGTCGAGTTGATTCCGTCGGTCCACAGGTTGGTTCGGAGCTAAAAAGAAATGGATTATTGGCAGTCTTTTATAGTTTGCTCATGATTCTTATTTATGTTGGTCTTCGATTTGATTATAAATACGCACCAGGAGCGGTTTTTTGCCTCTTTCATGATGCTATAATTACCTTAGGCATTTTTTCACTTTTTGGCCGGGAAGTGAATGTGCAGACTATGGCTGCCGTTTTAACAATTATTGGTTACTCGTTAAATGATACTATCGTCACCTTTGACCGCATTCGTGAAAACACTGTTACTTACAGAGACAATACTTTTACTTTTATTATTAACCGCTCTTTAAATGATGTGCTTTCTAGAACCTTATTGACCTCTGTGACGACGATGATTGCCGTTGCGGCCATGTACATACTTGCTGGTGGAGTCATACAGGATTTTGCGTTCACTTTGGGGATTGGTGTGATTGTCGGAACTTATTCTTCGATTTATGTGGCCTCACCACTGGTCTTGCTCGTAGATCGATTGCAGAAAAGTAAAGCGGCGGCATGATGTTTGAGGAGGAGCGCGAAAAGCCCTCCTCCAATGAGGAGGCTGAACATTTACCAGAGCCTCCTTTGCCTCTGCCAAAATTAATATGGCAGGTTCTGTATCGCCGAGGGTTTCACTCCGCCGATGCGATTAAAGAATTATACTCTCCCAAACTCAATACCTTATCGGATCCCAATCAACTGAAGGGCATGAAGCGCTCGACAGAGCGCCTGATTCAAGCACTCGTTCAAAATGAACGAGTTTGTTTGTACGCTGACTTTGATTTAGATGGAACTCCAGGACTGGCTTTGTTAAAGCAGGGCTTGGAATGGATGGGGTTTTCCAATTTGGAGCACTATCAACCCAAACGACTTTCAGAGGGTTATGGATTGCATGCTCATGCTTTAAAAGACTTTGCCGAGCGTGGAGTCTCTCTCGTCGTGACAGTCGATGTTGGTATCACAGCGATAGAGGAAGTGGAGTTAGCTAATGAGTTGGGTATTGACGTTATTATAACCGATCATCACCAGCCTAAAGAGGCTTTGCCAAACGCTCATGCCATCGTCAATCCCAATCAACCTGATTGCCAAAGCGAAATGGGTTACTTGTGTGGAGCTGGAGTCGCTTATTACCTAGTGTTGGCATTACGGCGAGAGCTAAAAAATCGAAAGTTGTTAGAAGAGGATTTTAATCCTAAGCATCTATTGGATTGTTTTGCCATTGCCACAATTACAGATATGGTTCCATTAGTGAATGAAAACAGAGTATTAGTGAAACATGGTCTTCTTCAACTAGAAAACACAACGCGACCGGGATTACGTTCCTTATTAGATGCGGTCGATCTTTCGGGACGAAGAATCAGTAGTCAGGACATAGGGTTTCGATTTGCTCCAAAACTCAATGCCTTAAGTCGTATGGAAAGAGGACTGTTGCCGATAGATTTATTTTTAGCAAATACCAGAGAGTTGGCCGAGTCTTATGTCAGTGAAGTATTGCAGAACAATGAAGAGCGAGTCGCTCTTCAGAAAAAAGCCGAGCAAGAATCAATAGAGAAAACAGGTGCATCTATAGATCATGGGTTTGTCTGGGTCTATTCCGAGAATTTTCATAAAGGGGTTGTCGGACTCGTAGCGACAAAGATGGCTCAAAAGTACGGAGTTCCGGCATTCATTGGATCGGTGAATACGAACGGGGATATCGTCGGGAGTGCTCGCTTGCCGAATTCTAAGGGAAGTGTTCTTGAAGCATTGGAACATGGTAAAGAGTTTTTGTCGGGCTTTGGAGGTCATGCTCCTGCGGCGGGCTTTCATTTATCACTAGCAACGGCAGAGTCATTTGCCGAAAAGTTGAGGGACTTTTTTAAAACTGTAGATTGGTCGAAAATGGATCCTGGTGACTCTGAGTCTGTTCCTTATGAAGGAGTAGGATTTGTAGAAGATTTGCATGGCTCTTTTATGAGTTGGTATGAGGGACTGGGCCCTTTTGGAATCGGTTTTGAGACTCCGAAGTTTAAAGTGGACCAGGTTGTGGTGAAGGGTTTTAAATGGCTATCAGGTGGGCATTTGAAATTGACATTAGAAAGCCGCATGCAGAAAGCGCGAGTGGATGGCTTGTGGTTTTCACCTCCCAAAAATCATCCAATTCAAGGCAATCATCTTGAGGTGGGTGCCCACGTTCATGTTGTTGGTGAGCCTCAGTGGAATTACTTTGCGGGAAGAAAGACCTTACAATTGCTTTTAGATGACGTTGTGTTTGTCGAGCACGGAGTATAGAAAAAATTATGACCGTTTTTAATACACCAACCATAAAGCACTTTTTAAAATTTATAGGTTTTATTATTTTAAAATCGATTGGCTGGAAAGCAGATCCTAGAATCCCGACTTTAAAAAAATATGTGGTCATCGTTTATCCGCACACATCTAATTGGGATTTTCCAATAGGTATGGCCTATACATTTTTAAAAGGGCACAATCTGCATTGGATGGGTAAGAACAGTCTATTTAAAGGGTTTGCCGGACCCATAATGCGCTGGTTGGGTGGAATATCTATTAATAGAAAGGCGGCACAGAATGTTGTCGGGCAAACTGTTGAAAAGTATAACAACAGTGAGGAGCTCATCGTTGTTATTCCTCCCGAAGGCACGCGAGGTGCAGGAAATTGTTGGAAAAGTGGCTTTTACCGAATCGCTAGACAAGCTAATGTTCCTGTCGTGTGCGCTTACATTGATTACCAGTCGAAAATGGTGGGTATGGGAGAAGTCATTGAATTAACGGGCGATGAAGAGGCCGATCTGCATCAAATTCGTCAATTTTATGAAGGCAAAGTAGGACTGCATCCGGAAGATATGGCTCCCATTTGTTTTAAAGAGCGCGAAAAGAAAGGAACTAGTGCTTCATCTACGGAGACGATATCGTGAAAGAGCAAGCCGTTGTGCTGTTGTCAGCCGGATTGGATTCAACAACTAACTTTTTTGCGGCAGTGGAAAAATTTGATGTCGTTTTGGCACTCACTTTTGACTATGGACAGCGGGCAGCAAAAAAAGAGATGGAAAAGGCTCGACAACAAGCCCACTTCCTTAAGGTTCCTCATCAAGTGATCCATTTGGATTGGTTGAAAGATGGTAATCCATCCAGTCTCGTCGATCGTGACCAGCAGGTTCCCGTTGGCAAACAAGTAGACATTGATGATTTCGAAACTTCGTTAGAAACAAAAAAATCTGTTTGGGTTCCTAATCGAAACGGAGTTCTTTTAAGTGTGGCCGCTTCTGTTGCAGAGATGAGAGGAGCTAAGTACATTATACCGGGATTTAATAAGGAAGAGGCATCGACGTTTCCTGATAACTCGCAAGATTACTTAAACGTTTTAAATCACTCTTTGACCTTTTCAACAGCAAACCACGTCGAAGCTTTCTGCTTTACGATTCATATGGATAAAATCGAAATCGTGAAACTAGCGAGATCGATGAATGTGCCATTTGATCTTATTTGGCCTTGTTACTTTGATGGGGAGGCCCTTTGTGGAGAGTGTGAATCTTGTCAGCGGTATCAGCGAGCGGTGCGAGCATGAAATATAAATTTATAACTGAAAACTTAAAGTATGATGGTCAACAACTTCGTTCCCTGTTTGCCTATTTGAATTATCAAATTCATGGGGACTCGATAGTCAGTTGGGTCGGTGAGTGTGATATTCCGTCTCAGCATATGGTAGATGGAGAAGATTTACTCGCAGGAGCGGAAATCCGTGGGCGCAAAATGGTCCACTTTATTATCGAAAAATTTTCCGCCTCACTTTATACGGGCGTTTCTTTGCAGAGGCTGTTTTCCAGTATCTGCAAAGACGTCATTGTGTCGTTAGCAGAACACAAGGACTTAGCTCTTCGAATGTATCGAGATGGTGATGATCTCTATGTTGACGATCGCAAGCTCAGTATCAGTATAGCGACGGTTAGCCCTGTCTCTACCTTGATTCATTTCGCTGTTAATGTGACGAACGAGAACACACCAGTAAAAACTTTGTCGTTGCAGGAGCTAGAGGTAGACCCCCGTGATTTCGCCGATAAGGTCATGGAGTTTTTCGTAAGAGAAGAAGACGAGATCGTCTGTGCGACTCAAAAAGTAAAATGGGTTACATAAATTCATTTTGGCAGAGTTTTTTTCAATGACCACTTGTTATCGTCGTCTCTTTTATTGAAGTACAATCAAGTGACAACCTGTTTAGTTTTTTAAGGCAATTTAGATGAGTTGCGCGAAAATACTTTATTCAGTTTGAAGGAGGCACTGCCGGATTAAGGTTGACCATAAATATACTGTGCGAAGGAGAAATCGACTTCTTAAAATGTGCTTAGTATTGACCTGTCGAGTTTGAATGCCAATGGTACTTAAAATATGGCTAAGGCTTATCTTTTTTCCTTTCAATTCAAAGTATTTTATGGCTAACGTCTTTCGGCTAAAAGTAATTTTAGCATCGCGAAGTTCTTTTTCTTGATCCATCCAATCGATACTTTCATCTAAAAGAGCTTCTGATTCCTGTTCGCTGAATTGCACTTCGAATATAAGATCTTGGTCCCGACCAGCAATTTCACTTACTGAAATATAAGGAAGGAGCACACTAGAACTACTTTTAAAACCTAGCTTGTCAGGATCACAGGAAACACTTTGATTTTCTATAGCTCGTTCAAAGGCGAGGAGTTTTTCCATCCGTCTTAGATATTCTGTTTGTACTTTTTTAAGCCCCTGAGTAAGTCCCAAGACATCCACTTTTGTAAGAGGTTGATCATCTAAAAATTTTGGATCCGAAAAAAAATATCTTAGATCATTGTTTGCTAATCTCTCTACACTTCGATCCTTTTCTAAGCCTGGCAAGGCTGAGACTGCAGATACAGAGATCAAATTTCTGATGAGTCCGACAGTTCCCATACCTAAATACACTGAAGCAGTGATTTTAATTATTTGCTCTACGGATTTGATTCGGTTGTCAAAGCTCTCTAAATCTTTGGCGACTTGAAGAAAGTTTAAAGTTTCCCATTTTGGGAGATCAAAGAGTTTTGAGCCATTGGCTACAAAGACTAAATGATCGTTTTGTTGGATAACCTGTAAGACTGTATTTTCGGTATATGTTGTATCACTATTTGCTAATAAACTTTGGGATCCAAAGATCCCAAAGATGAATAAAGCGAGTTGTAGAACTAAATATCGACGGAGTGGAGGATTCATCGATTTTTTTGTCATTCGGAAATTTCCGCAAGCTTTGCTATCAAAAATGTTTCAAATTCTGTAAAGTAGTCATCATTGATTCTTAGAAACTTGGGTTCAGTCCCATCGGAATCATCCTCAAGGTAGCCAAGTAGATCGCTATAGGCGATCTCTTTTTTGCTCTGATCTAGTCGGCCAGTGATCTTGTTTACACCGACTCCTGCCATGAATCCTCCTGTGTATCCTAGTAGGTAAACTCCAGTTTTTTGAACACCGAGAGCAAAACTTGGAAAGTCGGATTTGCTTAAAATAGGTAAAAGTGCACCTTTAGAGAGGCGATTTAAACCAAACATCACCGCAACGACGAGAGCCCCAGGTGCTAATGCTTCACCCGCTAATTGAATCCGATTTATATAGTCGTCTTCAAAAATATTTTGAACCTCGCCTTGTTCATAATTGCCGAATGATTTGCACTTAAGTAGGCCTGCTTGACTTCCACGATGGGTCATTTTGCAAAGTTTGATTTCGACGGTATTGTCTTTGATCTCAAATCTTAGAGAACTCATTCGAGAGTCTTCAAGTATGACGGCTCTCTCAAAACTATCTTTGGTATCTGCCTTCAAAGAATAAGGGAGAGTGAGAATCGAAATGATTGAAATCAAAGAAATAATAGAAATGGCAGTTTTCACAATGGTTCTCCGTGGTTTGGAGCTGACAAAATAACACTGCGCATAAAAAATTAAAATAGTCCATCTGTCTAATTTTTGCGAGGAGCCGATAACTTGCTTCCGACGGAAATCATAGTAGTGATTTCCGTTTCAAACGAATTGAAGCGCAAAGGCTAAGGGGTAGCCATGAATAAACCTGCTATTAGCGATGACTTTTTTGTCCTTAAAGAGCGATGACTTCTTTGATCTCTGGGATGACCTCTTTTAATCGCACTTCAATACCATTTTTTAAAGTCGCCGTAGCACTGGGGCACCCTGAACAAGCCCCTCGCATGTGGATGTATACGATATTGTTTTGGTAGGAACTAAACACGATATCGCCCCCATCCATAGCCACGGCGGGACGGATTTCATATTCGATGACTTTTTTGATCTGAGTGACCACATCAGAGTCTTCCTCTTCTACAAAAGATTCATCTTGTGGGGGTAGTAAAACGGGATCTCCATTTTCCAAATGCTCTTTAATCAGTTGTGACAAGGGATCTGCAAGAATGTTCCACTCCACCCAACTTTGCTTAGTTACAGAGACAAAGGTGGGTCCGATAAACACACTCTCTGCCCATGGAAATCCAAACAGTTTATGAGCTAAAGGCGAACGGGAGGACATATTGGGATCGGTAAAATCGACACTTTCCTCAGAAATTCTTTGGTTGATGTTAAATTTATAAGTTTCAGGATTGGGGGTGGCTTCATAAGTCACTTCTAGTTTTGTTGTCATGGCCGCCTTCCTTCTTCAAACACTCTTGATAGCTCAGAAAATAGGGTTTCTTAGACTCTTTGTTCTACAAGAAGTTCGAGGATTCTCCAAATCCGTAATTTATAACGTATAAAGAGTTCAAACTCATCTCTTTCAAACCGCAGCTTTTTATTGCGGATAAATTCTCCAATACAATTTATAAGCTCTAAATATCCCTTCAAAAGCGAGTTCGGTCGGTGCGATGCTCGCGAAGCGAGCGGCGCTGCCGATCGCCTTGTCTGAGCCTTTTGAAGGGATATTTAGAGCTTATAAATTGTATTGGAGAATTTATCCGC
>JAGRAG010000351.1 GCA_020435025.1 Bdellovibrionales bacterium
TCCAGAATATCCAAAAAACCATTTAATAACAATAAGTTAAGAAAATTTTACAAGGAGAAAAAGGCGTCATAAATTTGACGATGCGCCTAAAAATGTCAACATTTTTACGTTCTTTCAATGGTCTAAAAAATCCATTCTTGCGAGTTGGCTCTACTTGTCCGGTCTATCTAACGGCGTTTTTTGTTTGGTCTCTCCAGAGTCAACGCGTCCTGCGAACACTCCGACTAACACCATAAACAACAATACGAATATTAGAAAAAGATCTCGTTTTTTAAAGGCAACGATTTTCATAAATTCATTTTACCTTCAAAATCGGAATTTCCGCAACGTCAGCTCATCTTTCTGAACTCACCTCAACTTTCAACCAGGATCAATTGTCTATTTTGTCTCGACTGAAAATATTCACTTTTTATCCTCTTCGCTTATGCTTAAACTATTAGAGTCCCAGATACTAACACTCAGTGAGGCGTAGATATGTCTGAAAATCATAGTGGCGAAGTCCTTTCATTTCCTCAAGAACCCTTAAGAGATGAACTTGTCCAAGCTGCAGGAAAAGAGTTAACTGGTGTGGCCAACTCAGCCCACTCCACTCTTGTCGAGCAGCTTCGAGTGATCAATGAAAGCATTCAGGATTTCGAAAGAATTAAAGAAGGGGTGGATCACATAAATAAAAATGTAAACCAAATCTTCTCAAATATCGGCAATGTCGATCGAGAAACTGAAGCTAGCGCCAAGAAACTCAATTCCGTTAGCGACAAAATGACTCAACTTGAAGATCAGTTCAGTTCTATTTTAGAACTTCTTAAAACAATTAACGGAATCGCCGAACAGACAAATCTTCTTGCCCTGAACGCGACTATAGAAGCTGCCCGTGCCGGAGAAACAGGTAAAGGATTTGCCGTTGTTGCCAATGAGGTCAAAGAGCTATCGAAGACGACAAAAGATGCGAACAATAAAATTCAAATCACTGTGGAAGAAATCTCGGAGTCCATTCATGAGCTTTCTGGAACTATTTCGGAAACAAAACAGACAATGAACTCTTCGATCTCCGTTGTCAGCGAGACGAAGGGAAAAGTTACAGATATTCAAGCACTGACAAATAACTTTAATCGTCAAATTTCTGGATCTATTTCTTTGTTTAATGACCTTGGTCACTCGGCAAAAAATGTGGAAAGTAAAATGGACAATCTGGAAACCATTGGAAAAACTTTTGGATATCTTATTAAGGCCATTGAAAAACAGGGACTGATCCAGAAGGGGCTTGATCCCTTAGATCGACTTTTACCGGTTGTTAAAAACTCTAAATTTAAGGCGACAGACCGCTTTTCCAAAAAAGAAGAGGAATACGTCTTAAAAGAGCACGACATTCTCCTTTCCGCAACAGACACACGAGGAACCATAACATTTGCCAACGAAACGTTTTACGAAGTGGCTCAGTACGAACCGGGATCTTTAATTGGAAAGCCTCACAATGTCATTCGTCACCCCGACATGCCAAAGACTGCCTTTGCGGATCTTTGGGCAGAAATTAAAAAGGGCCACCTCTGGCAAGGATATGTCAAGAATCGAGGGGCCCGCGGTCGCATCTATTGGGTTAAAGCCACCGTTTTCCCTTGCTATGAAAATGGCCAAATAATTGGATTTCTTTCTGTTCGAACCAAACCATCCATGGACAAGATCCGAACAGCTATGGAAGCCTACAAATTGGTCGAGTGAGCCACTGTCGACTATTTTCCGTCTTCAGGTTTCAACCGACTTCCTTTGATCTTATCCATTTGATCGATCAAAGAAAGGTCTTTTTTATCTTCATCCGATAGATCTGGAGTCGGCTGATGAACTGGGGACGTTGCTGTCTGATAGTTCCTTGGGGCCCTTTCTCTTCGTTTTTCGGCGGAACTTTTAAGAGCATCAAGTTTCTGCTTTTGCTTTTCTCGCTCATTCTCCTGCCATCGACGCTTATAGATTCGATACTGCTGATCAAATTCTTTTTTCTTTTCTCTATAATAAGAATCGAAATTTCGAGACTTCTCTCGTAATTGTGCATCAAATTCTTTCCGGTCATCTCTTTGTTTGTCGTAGAATTCTTTTCGCTTTAAATCCTGCTCTCGATAAAACTCCTTTTGTAATTCTCGAGTTAGATTCTCTTGTTTTTTAAATTCTACTTTTTCTTTTTCCGACTGTTTTTTAAATTCTTCACGCGCCTTTCTTTGATCTTTAGATTTATTCTCTCGACTTTTTCTCACCTCTTTGCGATGATCAGCTCTCTCTTTACGCATTTTGTTGTCGAACTTTCTCCGATAAAATTCAGGCCTCATTTTAAGTGGGCCATCGATTTCCGCGATATCTTTTAAATCATCATTTTCCTTTTGAACTTCAGGAGGAATCTCTTTTCTTAGTTCTTCAATGGCACTTCTGTCTTCCTTTAAAGAGATCTCATCATCAGCAAAGCCCTTCCAACACACGATCGCCATTACTGCTAGGAGTAGAATGTTTTTAAAGACTCTTTTGATGCTCATTTTTCTCCTCCCTAAATCGCCTGCCTATCTTTAGCTATTGTAGGGGATTTCCTCTATAAAAACGACTCCGACCTCGACCTTTAATGGGTCCTAAGGAAAATATTGCCCTTTTGGCAGTATTTGCCTTCTGACAAAGGAGAAGAGAAGGTCCTATCGTAAGATCAAAAATAGGTGATCTCCGTATTCTTCGTTACACTAGATATATGATTTTTGGTCGCCGTTACCCTGGAAGTTATTCCTCTCACAAATTCCGACGAAAAAGTTCGTTGATTGATCGTCATTTTCAAATGCGATACACCTTAGTTCTTATCGGCGGTGCCACTGCGGGGCTTATTGTTCTTCTTTCACCTGTTTTTTATTTCCTACATTCTAACTACAAAATATTTGTAGAATTTGCTTATGAGACTTCGCCTTACCTGGTCGAGTACTTAGAACGAGAGGAATTATGGATTTCCATATTTTTATCAGCGACGGTTCTCGCCTTAATCGTTTTTTTTACGATTATTGGGTTTCGATTTACCAACAAAATCGTTGGACCTATAAACGTATTAAAAAATCATTTAACAGAACTGAGCCACGGTAACTGGCATGGCCCCCCGATCAAAGTTAGAGAGGATGACGAGTTTCAAGAACTT
>JAGRAG010000352.1 GCA_020435025.1 Bdellovibrionales bacterium
ACCTACGTATTTCATAGGCAAAAGGTGCCAGCTCCTCTTTCCGGGTGCAACGTTAAAGGCGTCAGGCCCTCTTCCTGGAAGCAGTGGGCTACTGAAAATGGCCCACTGCTTCCTGAAAGAGGGCCTGACACCTTTAACGGGCGCCTGCCGCTACTTTTTACCAAGGGGATGGTGAGCTTCGACGGTTTGAGTGAGCTGGTCCATACTGAGATGCGTGTACTTTTGCGTTGCTGTTAACGAGGCATGGCCGAGAAGCTCTTGAAGAACCCGCAAATCGGTTCCGCCCGATAGCATATGAGTGGCAAAGCTGTGTCTTAAAGCATGGGGGTGAAGAGGCTTGAGCAGTCCAGACCAATTTCCCCAATCTTTGACAGCTTGATAGGCTTTACGGCTGTTTAAGGGTTTCTCGCCGAACACATAGAGATGTTCTGACTTTATTGACTTGAGAGCTTTAAAGACCTTTGTGGGAAGATGAATCCATCGCTCCTTTCCTCCCTTACCGAAAATGAGAATTTTACTTTGATCAAAATCAACTTGCTTCCACTTGAGTTGACAGGCTTCACTGACTCGAAGGCCTCCACCATATAAAAGTAAAATAAGAGCGCGATCGAAAAGGATATGCTCTTTATTTTTTTTGGCAGGGAGGGGTATTTTTTCTTTAAGACAGTCTTCAATATAGGAAAGAAGGCTGAGAACTTCATCAACAGAAATGAAATGAGGAATTTTTTGCGGCACTTTGGGGATGAATATATGTGGAGCAATGTCCTCATTTATAAATCCTTCTTCGTACATCCAGTTAAAAAAACCTTTGAGTGTCGCTCCCTTCCTGTTCCGAGAAGACAATGCTAGATTCGACCACTTTATCATGCACCTATTGACCAAACGTAAAAGAGTTTCTTTGGAAAAATACTCGGCAGGATGAGGCACTAGGGGAGCGATCACTTCGTAGTGTGATGGCTGTGTCGTGGATCTATTTATCTGACTTAAACTTAAAGAATCTAAAAATTGATTCAGGTCTGTGGCATAACTCTTGGAAGTTAAGGATTGGATGATTCCTTTATTTACTTGTGAATTCAAGTATTTACAGGATAGGCGCGACAAATTTTGGCTTTTTTCTATTGACAAATTTTGTCTCCCATTATCTGAGTAAGAAAAAATTCATGGTATTTGCAATTTTAGCTTGCATAAATTTCAGGCAGATGCTAATACACCATGTCATAAGTACCAACCCGGATGAAAGTCTTGCACGTGTTCTCTGGGTAAACCACTCATTTCAAACCAAGGGGTTGTAAAAATGTCATCAATCAACGAAATGGAAGGCTCATCCATACTTCCACCGAGTGAACAGAATCCGTTGTTGGGTTCGACCATTAACACTCCTAAAACCATTACCAACAAAACCATTATATACAAGTCAGAGGTTATGCGCCAGCTGATGAAAATGGTAGACCGAGTTGCTCAATCCAACGCAACGGTATTGATTTTAGGCGAAAGTGGAACAGGAAAAGAGTTAGTTGCTCATGCGATCCACGAAAGAAGCAATCGTCGTGATAAGCCGTTTATTGCGATCAACTGTGGAGCCTTAAGAGAAACATTATTAGAAAGTGAACTCTTTGGTCATGAAAGAGGAGCTTTTACCGGAGCTTATTCACGTAAGATTGGTCTCGCGGAAGCAGCCAACGGTGGAACTCTCTTTTTAGATGAAATTGGGGAGTTAAGCCCTGGAATTCAAGCTAAACTTCTTCGCTTCTTGCAAGAAGGGGAGATTTTCCGAGTAGGTGGAAAAGATCCTATTAAAGTAAACATTCGTTTAGTGAGTGCAACGAATAGAGAGTTGGAAAAAGAAGTGATCGCCGGAAACTTCCGTGAGGATCTTTTCTACCGAATCAATACCATCATGGTTAATTCCCCCCCTCTGCGACGTCGTAAAGAAGATATCCCTCATTTAGTAGAATTTTTCTTACAAAATGGTTCTCATGGATACTTAAATCGTGGTCGTCAAATGAGCGAAGAAGCGATGAAGATTATGACTCGCTATGATTGGCCAGGGAATATTCGTGAATTACAAAACGCTTGTGAAAGACTGCAGATCTTAGCTGATGGACATATGATCATGCCTGGAGATCTTCCTGAGCAGATCCGTAACCCTGATATGAAGGTTGTTATTGATGACTATGATCCAACGATGAGCCTTCACGAGCTAGAAAAACGTTATATCCTTAAGGCATTGAATTACTTTGATGGAAACAAGACTCAAGCAGCGAATGCTTTGGGAATTACCATTAAGACTTTATACAATAAACTGCATGAGTATGGTGAGTTTGAAAAATACGCTGTGCACTCTAGACCCTTAAAACCATAAGGTTGGTGAAATGAACTTTGAAGATTTTTGGGAACTCCTTGATAGCGAAGATAGTGCAAGTGTCTTGAGTCTACCTGACGTCAATACCAATGATAAAAAAGGTGTTGATAGGACTTTGGCTGTCGATGACCAAGAAGAACTGATTTATCAATAAAAGTCAAAATTCACATAATCATAAATAAAAAAGGCACCCTTACAGGTGCCTTTTTTATATTTCTAATCTTGAATGAAACTAAAAGTATCCTTCGTCGTCGCCTTCTTCGTCGAAGTCATCATTATTTCCGAGGTCAGCAAAAGGGTCGTCTGATGGCTCTTCATAGAGGTCCTCTGGCTCCATATCGGCATCCATGGATTCGTCGAGAGAGGCAAATTGCAGTTGGTCATCCTCTTCATCAGTTTCAAGAGAGGCCCCTTCTACGGGAAGCTCATTGCTTAATGCACCCGCTGCCGGTCCTTTTTTTCGCAGGTCTTCAACAGCATATGGGTTTACAACATTTGGTTTTGAAGTGTCGTTTGCAATTTCAGAGATATCTCGGACTTCAGGTTTTTTGTTGGCCTTCTTTGCTTTTGCTGGGGCAGCCTTTTTAGGAGCTGCCTTCTTTGTGGCTTTTTTAGTGGTCGCGGCTTTTTTAGTCGCTTTTTTCTTCGTCACCTTCTTCTTGGTGGCTTTTTTCTTCGTAGCTTTTTTTGCTACTTTCTTCTTGGTGGCTTTTTTCTTCGTAGCTTTTTTTGCTACTTTCTT
>JAGRAG010000353.1 GCA_020435025.1 Bdellovibrionales bacterium
TATTATCTACTGATGCGGTATCTGACATAAGGTTGAAAGGTATTTGGTAAAGGGATTTTTCGTTTCTTCTTAACAACCTTCCCGCAAAGACCCCAAGTCCATCCTCCGAGAGGAATTTTCTTTTTGCATTTAAAGGTACGAGGCTCATTGTATTCAAGTACTCGCCAGTGATTGTAGGTGGCAAGTCCTGCTTTTACCTTGATACTACCGATTTTAAAACTCGTTTTGTTTTTAAGAGCTTTGGCTAAGTGTTTTAAGACTATTGATTCATTTACAATTATGTGTCCTAGGGATTCCCTGTCGATTTCTTGAACGATTCTTCTTGCCGTTTTAATCAGTCTATAGCTGAAGAACTTGTTGAGTGCGGAGTAGCATCCACTGGTCGCGGCGCCACTACTGCCAGCGACACAAGTCGCTGTGGTGGCAACGGCAACGGCGTAGCGAAGTTCTTCTTCATGATCGATAGGGTCTCCATAGGCTACTTCCCATCCTTTTTCGAGACGATCCATAACTTTGTTACGATTGGATTCCGCCGACGATGCGAAAGTGAGAGCGATAGTTGAAAGAAGGATTCCTTTTCTAATGATAATTGGTATTTTCATTCTTTTCTCCTTTGATTACGTGTCCTAATTTATCTGCATACTTTTTGTGCATCTTTGAATGGGTCAGAACCGTTTTTACGAACGGAGTTGTAGTAAATGTCAGCCACCTTGAGACAAGAATTTTTGTGAACCTTGTGCCATGGGCTTGTATAGGCTCTGCGACAGGCTTTTTTTAAAAGTTTGCGAAGTTCTTGATCGCAGGTTTTTCTATTTGTTCCGCAGGTTTCATAGCAGTGATCGTGCACGTCACATGCTGCGGAAAACTTGGCAGCGCCCCATCTGTCAGGTACCACTCGTGTGTTCCATCCAGAACCACAGTGGGCGTAGCTAGAAATTGATGAAGTTAGGGCACCGGTTACCACTAAAGTGATGAAAGTGGAGCGAATGGCTTTCTGATACATAATGTTCTCCTTGTTTTGATCGTTCTTATTCAAAGATGCGATGGTTCCGTCTAGTAGCAGGATCCGTGCTTGATCACGTGTGGAATCACAAATGGCGCTTTTGCATCAAATAAGATGCTCATTTATCTCCTTTGAATCCGAAAACTGTGTGTTCGAGATCCGGAACTAGAGACTCAGTCCAGGCTTTTAGAATGTAACAAGGTAGACCTAAAGGAAGTTGAATGATTCAATTGGCAGCAGCATTTGATCAAGCTATTAGTACCTAGGATGTGGAAAAAGTGACAAGCTATTCTGATTTTGATACAACGACAAATATAAACTGGACAGCTATTGAGAAACCAAGTTTTTAAAATGCCGGTGGATATTTGATGTACATAAATGGACGGGTTCTATGAACGAAAAAGTAAAATGGGCCGCAGTGATTGTTTCTGTTGCTTTCGTCATTGTTGGCTACAAGGCATTTTTCCCTAACGATCAGGAGCAGATCGCTCGTCGTCTGACGTCACTGATGCATCTACTGTCCAAATCCAAAAAAGAGTCGGTCATCTCTGTTGCCAAGAAGGTGACGGATTCACTGACCTACTTTCAGCCACCCGTAGAAATTCGTTTGACTGGCGGAGGTCAGGTGGAACGAACTTTGTCTGCAGAAAGTCTGGAACGCATCAAGCAAAATATTTCGACAATTAAATTTCGTTATCCATGGGTAAACTTTAAAGTTGAAGATCTTCGGACAGCAGTTGAACCCCCTCAAGCTCAGTCGTCTACCCAGATTCGTATGGAGTTTGAAGATTCCAATCAGACAGCTGTTTATGATCTTTATGACCTGCAAATTTCATGGGTTTATGTTGAAAGTGAGTGGAAAATCCAAAAGGTTCATATTGAATCTGTTGGATCTGAATAGGCTCGGTTCGAAGACACTGTGATTTTTAGTAAGTGGAAAACTCTTTGATAATAGAGTTTAAAAGACGGTTGGCTCGATGATCGGCTCTAAAGATAAGGCTGATCTGGGCGTTAAAAAACGGTTTCCCTATGCGTTGGGTAAGACCAAACCTCTCGGCAACACTTATGGGTAAAATGGCCTGTCCTTTTAAATCTAAAGCGAGCTGTGCTGCGAAACCGTAATCGCTAGCTGGAATAAGTTGAATGGTGCTTTTTTTGTATTTAGCTAAAATATTAGCCGAAGAAATCAGGGCTGGATTATAGGTTACAATGGGTCTTGGTTTAGTCCCTCGGGAGTACAGTCCAACTTCTTCGGTTTTTAACTTCCGAATAACGAGTTCCGGAAATAAAGTGGGGTTTGCTACGATTGCGAAGTCCACTTCATGATTGAGAACTTTCCGTGTGATAGATGGAGAACGATCTAAAGTGAATTCGAGATTGAGTAGCGGGTTGTCTTGAATCAATTTTGAAAAAGCACTTGAGTATTGGATTAGGACTGACGGATGCCCACCGATAGTGAGTAAACCTTGCAGGTCACTTGTGGGTTTGTTGGTCACGGACAAGTAATCATCCCAAATCTTTAACTGAGTTTGAATCTGTTGAAAGAGCCGATCTCCATCGGTGGTTGGCCGTAGTCCTCGATTGGAGCGGATAAATAAAGTGGAGTTGAGCTCTGTTTCCAGTCGCGACAGAACTCGTGACAGGGCTCCTTGGTTCATATCTAACCGATCGGCGGCCTTTGAAAGGCTCGATTCCTTGTAGATCATTTGAAAAATATCAAAGTCTTTGCGGATCATGTTTTTACTCTCCTGATATGCTGTTAAAACATACTTGATATATCTTAATTGGCATTCTTCGCATACTAAAAAAGGTCTATGCTTCTCGTAGTGGGAGGGATTTGATATGAGAAAGTTTTTTTTAGTAGCTAGTCTAATTGGAATATTTCAATTGGGGTGTCAGGGGGCAGAATCAGGGCATCAGCCAATAGTTTCAGAGGTTCCGCTAGAGGAGCCGATTACTTTTGTGAATGATATCTTACCGTTGGTTCAAAAAAGATGCTCTCTATGTCATAACTCTGGATCGGGTCTTCCCGTATGGGAGGACTACCAGACACTTTTTGATAATAGAGAATTTGTACGATTTCGGGTTTTTGAAAATCGCTCAATGCCAAGAGGAAATGCAACCAATATGACTGAAGAGGAAAGGGCCTTTATGGCTCAGTGGATTGATGAGGGTGCTCGCTTTGAATAAGCTGTGATGATGCGAAGGAATTTGGACAGTTCGGTTTGAAAATACTTCATGCAAAACTGTTCAAAACTGTTCCTAGAAATCCTTGGGTCGCCGCACTATAAATAGCTTCTATTTAAAGGAGCTATCTCAATGTTTAAAAGTGTCATGAGTTTATTAGTTATATTTGGAGCCCTATTGGCTCATGCGTGGGGCGATCTAGGACATGAAACAATTGCCGAGATAGCGCAAGAGATCTTAAAGAAAGATCCTAAAACACAACAGGCGATCGTTGCAATAATAGGAGTTGAAGACCTAAAAATCGCGGCCACCTGGCCTGACAATGCCAGAGATGATCATCGTTTTGATCCATTTGCACAGTTTCATTTTCACACAGATGTTGTTCCTGGACATAATGTTGCGAAACCAGGGGCCTTAAACGTAATGACCGAGTGGCCTAATATCTTAAAAGACCCTCAAGCCTCTAATCAAAAAAAGATGATTGCTCTTAGGTATTTGATTCATGTGATCGGCGATCTTCATCAACCTCTGCACGTTGGAAATGGATATGATTTAGGTGGAAATCTTTGTTCCGTAAAATGGAATTATCCTTCTTCATTGGCAAAGACACTAACTCTTCATAAAATTTGGGACACCACAATTCCTTCTGATTCAGCTATGAACTTAAAAAAACAAAGTGGCGCTAGGGGATGGTTTGGTTCGAAAGAGTATGCAAATGCTTTGATGGCTCAACCCGAGTTTCAACAAATTCTGAAAGAGGAAACTAATTTAGACTCGTCGGTTTGGGTAGAAGAGTCGAGAAAGCTAAGGGAAGAGCATGTTTATCCGGATCCCCAAGTACACCCCACTCAACGTCCCTACTGCCGAAAGTCCTATAAGGATAAAGTTTCTTTAGAGGTACTGCCTGTTTTGGATCAGTCTTACTTTCTGTCAGCTGAAAAGGTTGTCAATCAACGATTGATTCTGGCTGGCATTCGTACGGCGCGAACGTTACAAAAGATTTTAGGTGATCTTCCGAGCGAAGCAGAATCCGTTGACGAGATTCTAGAATCCTTTTTTCTAAATCTATCAAAGTAATCAAAAAAGTTTAATTTCAATCACCTTAAGGAGTCTTTATGAAAAATATGATCGTAAAAAGTTTAGTAGCTTTAACGATTCTTGCATTGCAACCATTGGCGTATGCGGGAAATTGGGTTCAAGAAAATAGCTATTCCATTGTTGTAAACAAGGATTTGGTTGGAAGAGAGCAAGTTTTAGATCTAAATCGCAAATTGGATATAAAAGATGGTGATAGAGTTCACAAAGTTGTTCTATTGGTGGCCTCACAAAGAGGTAAAGGAAATGCAAAGGTCACAATAGGGACACAGGTGATTGCTCTGAAAAATAATATTAGTAGAGACCTTGAAGTCTTTGAGGCCTCGATTCCTAATGGTGAGTCATTAAACCACTCTTTACAATTAATCACAAATGGATCAGTTTTCGTTCATTCAGTGACCCTAATTGTTGAGGGAGATCCTAGTGAAGACTTACTAGATGAAAAGCTAAGAGAGCGTGATCTTCAATGTGAACGGCGTAAGCGCAATGAGGAGGCTCGCAAAAAACGAGACGAAGAAAAAGCCAGAAAAGAGATCGAAGACAAAAGACGTCGTGAACAAGAGCGTGAAGATCAACGTCGTAAGGAGAGATTAGCCCGCTCATGCACTGGTTCGAACGCTTTTGGACAATGGGCTGCCGGAGGCGGTTGTAATGCCTTTGGTTGCTATTGGAAAGGCGGTGGATGTAATGCTTTTGGATGCTATCATGATGGAGGGAGCTGCAATGCCTTTGGGTGTACAAAAAAGGCTCCAAAAACATCAAAAGCGTGCGAGTGAATACCAATTTGACGGGCCTAGATATTTTTCATGGGCCCGACTCTAGGATCAATTAAATACGGGCGGCGAGCTGAAATTGAGCCTTTTATAGGCATATAGCTTGCACAAAGGGCATCATGCTTGGAAAATTTAAAAAATTACATAGCGAAATCAGGCCCTGGAAATATTGTATTACCAAGGCCTTAGGTTTGATAAGCTTAGTGTTCCTATTGCCTCAGGCGTCCTCCGAAATTCTAGATGATTCTCATCCCGTTTGGCAGTTTTATGGAGACGCCATCCCTGGAACGGTGGTTAAGTTTATTGACCATACGGACCCCTATCTTGAAGCTCGAATTGAAGAGCAATATACACAGATTCTGCGTTCAGAATCCTTAGGCAGGGACATCTGTCAGCTTTTGGGTCGCTCAACTGCGAATTATCAAGTACTGCTTGGTATAAATGAGGCTGCAGCAGTTCGTCTGATTCATGAGTGCCAAAAATCTTGGCCCGATCTATTGCTTTCCAATCAGAGCTTTGCTCTTGAGAAGATCTTTGCTCAACCTCGACAGTATTGGAAGGTATACGTAAAAGGCGCCGAAACATTACCTCTTTGGTCGTGGACCAAGGCGAGCAATCGCACTGTTTTATTTTTGAAGGATGGGGAAGAGCTTGCCGACTCCCAGTTAAGGGATATTTTGATTCATGAAACGGCTATTGCTCTTGATGGCAAGTTTGATATTGATGAAGAAAATTGGAATTTCCCTCAAAGTCGTCGAGACCGCTGTTCTCTACTTGCGGCCATTCATCTTCCCTCAGTAAAAACTGTTTCGACGACACTTCGGGCACTCGATATAGAGTGGTCCTACGGAAGTGGTCAAACAGATGGATCTACTGAGAATCTAGAGGAGAAGGGGAGCTGTCGACAAAAGTTTATTGCACTTTATGATAAAATGAAAGAGTCCTTAGATTTTCTTAACAAGCAAGAGTTTTATGAAGATTCTTTTTGGCGCCCTTTCTGTCGATTTCAGGAGGATGTTGAGCTTCTTCCTCAAACTAAAGCAGGTTTTTTACAAGCATTGGAAATTTTAGAGAGTGAAGTTACGGTTACTAGCAGTGGACGCGTGGAGACATTATGTGAGTACTTATCGACTCCGCAGTTGAGTAATCAAAATATCCGTTTCTCTCGTGGACCAAAACCTCGATTTACCGGGGGGTGGTGATGTTAGTGGATCTAGAACAAAAACTCCAAAAGGTTTTAGAGGAGCAAGGAGCCGATGCTTGTAAGCAAATTGTTTTAAAAGACCTCGGAGAGAGTCCAGAAGAGCAGCGTTTGCGCAGTTACTTCTTGGCTAAGGCTCTGATGTGGAGCTCTGATTACCTTGGTGCTGTATCTATTTTGAAAAAGTTAGAGCGCGAGGGAAAGGCTCATATATCTGTGCTGGGGGACTTAGCTTGTTGCTATTACTTTCTTGGAGATATCATTGCCTGTCGATCCACTCTAAAAGAGTTAGAAGATCGATATGAGAAAGTTTTTTTTCTACTTAGTCGGGAGTCTCGATTAAGAACCCTTTCGTTAATGGCTAAATTCTATGAAGAGTTCGGAAGAATCAGTCTAGCTCTTCTAACGTATGAGAAGATCATTTCTGAGTTTGATCTATTAAAAGAAAACAAGCGTGTTTATCTGTCGATCTCACATTGGGTGCGAGTCGCCTCGGAGTTTCTGCCGCGAACACACTGGATGGATCGTTACTGCGAATTGAAAAGTGTTCGCAGTCAGTGGGAAAGCCATATTTCTATTGAGGTGGAGCACTCTCTTTTTCTGGCTGAGATTTATGGATATGGATTGCCAGAGGCTCTGATCCGCTTAAACAACCGAATTTCTTTAGAGAGTCTTGTCGAGGAGGATCGTGATCTCTTTTATCATGAGTGGCTATTAGCATGGTTGCAAGAAGATGATCAAACAGTCACGAACTTGCCTGAAGCCCTCCTGAAGTGGACCCCTCAGTCAGTAGATGACCAAATTCTCAAATTCTGTGCGCTCCAAGATCGTAAAAGCTTAGAGGCGCTTTCTGATCGACGCAATGAACTGATGCCTGCCGCTAAGTTGAGACTCAATCCGCTTTTACAGCATCGAAGTTTAGGGTTCAATCGACAGGTTCTCAATGATGAAGTTCAAGTGGCCTTGAACAACCTATCTGATGATGAACGTCAGTTGTGGAAAAAAAGAATCTCCAAACATTTGGTTAAAGAGATCGGGATAACGATTAGTTTGGACCTCCAGAGGAAAGAGTTGAATTCGTCTTTAGCAAAAGTTTCCCTGTCAAGAAGACCAACCTCGTATGAATTGTGTTGCTGTTTTATTGAAAATAAATCTTGGTCTGTTGATAGTTTAATAGAAAAGATGTGGCCCCATGGCCGGGGAGAAGAATCTTTTTTTCATAGATTAAGAATGCAGCTCAATCGTCTGAATCAATCTTTTTTTGAGCTGACAGGTCAAGCCCATCTTATTTTACTTCAGGACAAAAAAGTTACCTTTTTAGGGGACTTAATTGAAAAACGGGATTCGTATGAAAATTAGAAGTTTAACAACTGTTCTGTTGATGGCTATTTCTATAGGTGCAGGGGCTGGAAAGGCTCCTCCTCTGGAGACTCAAACAGTCGTCGACGCAGTGAGCTTGGGTCTTTCCTTATCATGGGAGCAGTTGAATTCTGTAAAAGGACCTTACTACTGCCAACAGCTTGCTCCTCTATCTAATGAAGAGATTTCTTCATTTGGTGGCTCTCTCGACGAGGCTCGTTGGATTTCCGGAATGAAATGCATCAAAAAGCGCTGCGAAAACTTAGAAGAGGACTATGCCCAGTCACTTCCATACTTACAGAAGCATCCTGAGGAGATGATGAAAATTTTTAAACTTCAAGGACGATCAGATAAAGCGATAGCGCAGATTATGAAAAAGTTGTCCAACCTTTCAGATTCAGACATTCGACAGCTTGCTAAAAATCGACCCTGTGAAAGTGACTTTGCTACGGCGGCCACCCAGTTTGTTCTATGTTTTAATTCAGGCATGCAGTGTTACGAATCCCGCGACATCGCTCCCGAGCAAGGGGAAAGCCCCAATCCAGCAGAACAAGACTTGTTCCGCTGGTCTGAAATGGGCGGGTAAAAAAGGTGCCGGACACTTTCTCCAGTCCATAGTGTGTTCGAAAATAAAATAGAGTGACGCAACCGCCTTAAACCTCACGGTAGGGGTCCATAGGGTTCATTCGTCGGAAATAGGACTTTCGCACTTTCTTAGATGCCACTGGCCTAGAGACCTTTGGGCAATTTTCTGACAAGGACTAGGTAGGGGTGACTGAGACCTATTGATATGGACATGAAGTAAACGGAACAAAGTGCTTGAGTGCTCGTTAGGAGTGACCATGTTTATGGATTCTTTGGTTGTCTTTGGCTCTATGATCAGTTTGTTTTCCCAAAAGCTGTGATCATTGTCTTTAATAAAAAAGCAAAAATGATTTTTTGATTGAGGGCTGACTCGAGATGAAACTAGGTCGGCCCAATCCTCTTCTGAGTGACTGGTGTCGACCTGCATGAGCATTTCGCCTTTGATGATCTCGGTGGTTCGTTTCATCTCACTAGGATCTAATAGACTAAAATGACCTACGTTTTCTTTATACCAGGCGGGATCGATTAAGTCCGATCTCTGTCCGGATAGCTCCAAAGCAATAGTAGGAATCAATTGGGGATGAATGTTTTTAAGTTCAGGTAACAGTCCTTCCTTAAACCATGAAATGTGAGGTTCGGAGTAGAGACGTATGTGATAGCTTTGTTTTTGCATATGACCAAGACACTGTTTTTGTCGGGCATACTTGGCAAATGACTCAGATGATAATTCTAAATTCAACTCTCGCTTTGAAAGAATTCGTCCTAAGTCCCACGTGTAGTCCTTTTTTAGGACGGAAGACACTATATGACCAAGTTCATGCCAGACGACAGATTTTAAAACTGAGTGATTTTTCAGCGACATCCAGCCTAAAAAGACCTGCCCAGCCCTAGAGTAAGTGCGATCACTGATCGGATCAGAATCTATAGAATCGCAAAACTCTTTGAGTGAATGAATCGAAAAGATGGGGTCGTCTTGAGAGTCATCCTCGTCTTTTGAAAATTCCGAGGGTGTGTTTCTAACAATCTGATAGGCCAATCCATAGTTGGTATCAAAGTCAGAGTCAAAAACTCCTAGCTGAAGATACCTTTGAATAAATTCGGTAAATTCTTCTTTAGTCGGTGGATTGTAGAATTCCCAATTCTTTAAAAATTCAAAAATGGATGTGGCTGTTGTTATTGAGTAGTTTTTAA
>JAGRAG010000354.1 GCA_020435025.1 Bdellovibrionales bacterium
CCCAACCCCAAAAGCGTCCCCAAGATTGATCGGCCCAAATCCCCCCTAATATAGTTCCAAAAAGACAGAAAAAAAGCGCAAAAAGAGAGATCCCGACCATATTTTTATAAATCTCCGGTAATTGCGGATCATTGCTATTTCGAATTCGTCGGAAAAGATAGATATGACCAACCAATCCCGCGACAAGCCCACACCCATATCCTGTTGAAATAGTGACCACATGAGTGGCTAACCAGAAATTACTATCTAAAACCGCCACCAGCATTCCCATGCTGTCTCCTTTAGCGGCATAACCAAAACCAATAAAGTGCAAAACTGCCCCAATGAGGGCTCCAATTAAAACTCCTAAACCATTTCTCCGAACGGCCTCATACCCCAAACCAAAAGTAACGGCGACAAAACCCACGAAAATAACTGACTCATAGAGAGTGGAAACCGGCGGTCGACCCATAATTATGATTCTCATAATAAGGCCAGCTAAGTGAAGCAGCCATCCCAGAGTCATTACAACAACCACTGCTTTATAGAGTTTCTCTTTCCAGATAAGAGTGCTTATCGCCAGTAACAAAAAAGCCAAAATATAAAAAGCAATACTTTTAGTGAAAAGATCAATTTTATTATAAGCCAGTTCTAACTTTAAATGGTTCCCTTTTAACGCCCCACCTGCTATCTCTCGAGTTAGGCCCAAAAGCTCATAAGATTCTTTTTCCCAAGCGCTTCGATCGGCATTACTATAAGCATCGATTAGCCCGCGCCATTTTTGAAAAAGCTTGGCCGATGCCGGAGAGCCTCTTCCAGCTTGAACAATTCCCCAAAGAGAAAACCAGGTGTCTTTATTTTCTTCCCACTGCGGTGGAATGACTCGAAAGGATTGAGTGCCCGCATCTTGCCCCACCCAACTGTGTTGATAGGCAATCTGCATTAGATCCTTATCTCCTTTAAAATCCCCTTTGGTTTTGCCCGAATGAACGTCCTGCATCTCCTCCACTACTTTATTAAACATTGGACGCCAGCGATTCAACTCTAGATAGGTGTAAGCCTTCCCGACTTCGATTTCGAGCTGCTTAGCCACCTTTTCTGACGGCACTACAAAAATAGGTTTTATCAAACTTAAACTTCTTGCTATTTCAAAGTACTGCAGGTTTTTTGAGTAAAGCTCCACCATTTGATTTTGTTCAATGGTTAACTCTTTTTTATCTTTCGGAAGAATAGTCTTTAAAAGATCGGCATTTTTTCTTAAACCTTTTGAAACTTCCCTAAACGAATATCGATGTTTAAGTGACCATTCTAAATCTAAAATCTTTACGACATCTGGGTTTTGAACATTAAAAACTTTTCGATCATAAGCGCGATCTTCATCAAACAACAGCTCAACCAGCCATTCCGTCGCCGTTAAGTCTTTTAGACTCGATTTTCCGTAGATCATTAACAAGTTAGACCGAGCAAACGTATCCATTGGCTTCATCCGTCCTTCATGAAGAACAGGAAGTTCGGAAAAGTGTTTTAAATCGAAATTTTTCACAATTTGCGCCTGGGCAAACGGAGAAAGCAAAAGGAGTATCAAAAATCCAACTACATTACGCATTTGTTTCCTTCCTACGACGAATCAATTTCGGAATTTGAATACCTAGGTGAATCAAAAGCCCAAAACACATAATCAAACTTGAAATATACGGAAACAGGCGTCCCATGTTTTTCACTACTGCAAAAACGGATGTCTGCGCCATCATGGGCCCTTGTCCTTGAACAAAAGAAGACTGGAATAAAGTGTAGCCTTTATAACGAAGCGGCTCATTCATTTGTATCACGCGCTTTTCTTTAATATCGCCATCAATTAAGTGAATCACCGACTTGTAACTACGTGCCATTCCTGTCCCAGGGTGTAACCCTTGTTCAAAATCGACAAGCTCGACGGTAAACGGAACCTGACGCTGCTCTTTTTGCAAGACAATTCGAAAAGTCCTATCACCTGCAGTGATTTCCACATCGTGATCCATATAAAGAAAGGAAATAAAAATCTTATTATCGCTTTCGTCAGCTCCTCGAACACGGTATTGGATTCCCGATCTATTTTGTTCTGCCTCTACTTCCGAAGGGGCCGACAGCATCTCAAACCTCTTTGCAAAACCTTTAAACTGCGAAAGATCGGCCCCTCCCCCACCCATTGGGTTCATTTCTCCAGTTCCAGAACGACGGCGAATCCGACAATTTTCACAATACTTCTGAACTTCCAGCCGAACAGGAAGCTCTTTATGCTCTAAAATCTCCCCTTCTTTCAGCCACCCTTCAGAGAACGCATAAACACGGTCTTTTTCGTTTTTAGCCGTTGTTTCTACGACAGTAAGCTCCACCTTATGATAATCGGAGACAAACTGTGTTTTCTCTCCTTCCATAATGGCCATATTTCCTTCTTCACTAAAGTAGGCGGTTAAGAATCCACCAAATAGCAACAAGGCTCCCCCAAAATGCATAATGATGGTTCCTGAGTCTTTCCAGACCCACCGTGTTTTAAAAATAAGCTTTGCTACTAAACCTATAAAAGTGATCCACATGGCCGGATAAGCACCTGGCAGAGGTAGGTATCCAAACCAAAAATACCACGAAGAAAAGTAAGTATGTTGAGCCTGATAAAGTCCTACATAACGTTGAGCAATAGTTCCAACAAACGTTAAAACCGAAAGCCATATAAGAGTGTAAAAAAAGATGTCTGTTCTTGCGAGTGCTTCGCCTATTTTTCTGAACTTTTTCAAGATGTCCTCGATAAATAAATTTATTTATAATTCAGTGATCTAACCAATTCTAAAAATGGTTTTTCGTTGTTTCGTAATTCTTCCGCTTCACCCATCATTTTAACAAAGATGGTCTGTCCACCCGGCTTGATTATAGCAACAAAGATAGCCGATGAGGCTCCATAAATTCGAAACCAGCGGTAGGGTCCTACGGGGGACTGGCCACTCATTGCTGAATTGGAAATCTCCTCGCCACTTAAAGGGCCTAATCCAACCTGGTCGCGCCATCGATTGACATTGGACTCTTCCCCTCCAGCCATAGCACCTAAAGAAACAATGGAAACATCTGCGCCTCCACTTTCTTGCGTGTTGAACGAAACCAAACGCATGGCACTTTGACTTTTAACTTCTTTCCAACTTTTGGGTGTCACCCATTTTAGATTTCCTCCCGAACCCGCTGAGGCCACCATCGACTCTCCTGATCCGCTCGACTCATCACCGGACATCATGGCTGAACCCAGAGGCTGTTGAGGTTTTAGTTTTGGAATATCATAGACTTTTACGTTTTTTTCTTTTTGATAACAGCCGATCACGGAAACAACGAGGACCATCATAACAAAAGGCTTTAAATTCATTCTGCAGCTCTCCCAATGTAAACATTAAGTTAATAGAAAAAGAGATTAGGAGCAATCTTGTTCGTACCGTCCACGAAAAGCTTAATATATAAATATATGCTTATATTTTCATATACAACGCATCATGTTGCCTTTGCTGATTGAGGATTGGTCTTGAATCCGCTAGGAGAGTTTCTAATACCAATTCCATTAAATAATTGCGTATTTTTTGAGAGACTATTTTTTCGAAGTTTGTACTTTTGCGATTGAGAGCAACCATAGGCGTGCCCAGAGGCACGTTGAGGATGGGTCGATTGAGCAAACGTGCAAGATTCAAAAAACTGGCCACAAACAACGTAATTATTTAATGGAATTGGTATAAGTACATCTACCAATTTCCAAAATTTAATACTTCTTAAATCATTCCGTGACAATCTTGCTAAA
>JAGRAG010000355.1 GCA_020435025.1 Bdellovibrionales bacterium
CCCAGTCTTTCAAAAGTCAGACAATCGACGCTGGCACCACCTTCTAAAAGTGACTCATAAGTGGCGTCTGCTTGAATATTACAAATGGTGTTGAGATCGAGATTGTGAAGTAAAGGGGGATAGACCTTGCCTTTCTCTGTGAAGCGCAAAGTCTCTACTTGATGGTCCATCACCTTAAAAAATAAAATCCATTTGTCTTTTTCACCTTCGGCAAACTGCTGAAGAATAGAGTGTTGGTCTCGAGCACCTAAACAGTGGGAGGGATAGCTTGCCTGTGGGGCTGGTTGACCATTACGAGTTACAGACTTTCCTAAAGACTCAGACCAAAGTTGAACCAACCAATCACTAAAACTTTTTAATCGATCATAGTAGGGCCACAGGACAGTGGACCACTGTTGCTTTTGAAAACTCAACAGGGCAGTTGTGGCGAGTTGGGCGATAAGGTCTTCGTTTTTTTCAATCTCTAAAGCACCCATACGAAGTTCTTTGACATCAATTCCAGCAAAGGCGGCAGGAATCATTCCTACAAGTGTAAACACGGAAAATCTTCCTCCCACTTCGATGGGGTGAGGGTAGATTGGCATATTGAGAGTCTGTGCAAAATCATAAAGCGGAGAGCTTTTTTCTTCCGTGATCAGGCTCATATGTTCCATCAAGTTCAGTCCGGCGCGATCAATAGCCTGAGCGGCTAAATTCATCAACGCCATTGTCTCTAAAGTCGTTCCACTTTTAGAAATCACTAACCAATGGGTTTTCCGCAAATCCTTACGGGCTTTAATGGACCGTTGGATGGTCTCTGGATCACTGCTGTTCCAAAATGTGATAGGAGCTTGAGGGCGAAGCGCTTCAACAATGGCTTTGGCTCCAAGCGAACTCCCACCCATACCAATCACGACAAGGTGGTCAAACTCGCTCCGTAAGCGCTGTCCAACTTTAGCGGCGATCGCCCATGTCTCTTCTTGATGTGGAACTCGCGAGAAACCCCACTCCTTTTCAGAGATCATTTTGTGAAGGGTGGATTGGAGATCTTTTAAGAGATCATTATCGTGACAGTGGTTTTTGCTAAATTGGATCATGCCCCACTGTTTACAAGGGAAACTGAAGGGGCGCAAGTATCATCATGGATTTCTTAAGGCTCGTTGCGGACATCCCAAATGGTAAAGCTTGGGCCCTGTAAAATAACAGTATTGAATTTTGCCTGAGGTTGCCAATTTCCTGGTCCGATATGAACAGCGATAGAACCCTTGTCTCCTGAGATATATGCTGCGTATCCATCACTATTTGTCGCTTTATCCACCAAAATAGGACTTTCCGAATGAATGGCATATTGACGCCGAATCCATATCATCTCTCGAAGAATTTTTTCCGTATATTCGCCACTGTCAAAAATGTCGGTCCAAAATACTGTGGGGGTTCCAGGATGTGTCAAAATAAATGCATATCCTTCCAGCATGGCTTTGCCGTTAGGAAAAGAGGCCATGTAAATGCCTCCACGTGCTTCTTCCGTATCGTGATTTTCTAAAAATGTAACACTTTTGTCAGCCCAATAGCCAATTAACCCTGTCAGGCGATTGTTGTAGTGAAGGTCTCCATATCTTCCCCAGACCACTGCATCGTAGAGACGAAAGCGCAAGGGGTAGTCAAACGCCGAAGAACGGTAGTTGGGAACAGTACTGGTGCTATCAATCCAATTAATGTTTTCTTGAATGTCTCCGGAAAGATATTCACCGACAGAGAGAGTGGGTTTAGAGATGCTATTGTAGAGGCTAATCGCCCAACCCGCAAAACCCTTAGCCATATCATATCTCCAAGCATCAAACCCGATCTGAGTTCGTAGATAGCTCAACCAAGTTCCCACACCTTGTTGCACTTCAGGATTCATATGATCTAGGTCTCGACTGGCATCTATTCCTTGGCCGGTATCTTTATTAGAGGACTTAACACCCCACCACTCGTCATCGGCAGCAATCACGGAAGTGGACCACTCTGGATTTTTAAAATCAGCCCAGTCCGTACTGCCACTGCGATGGTTGATAACTATATCGGCCATAACTTGAATATTTTGACTGTGAAGTCCGCTAATGGTGTTTACAAGCTCTTGATGGGTTCCATAGGCACTATTTAAATTGTAAAGCTCAGTGGGTTCGTAGCCCTGCGGGCGAAATCCAGTAGACTTGCTAGGTGGGGGAAACCACACCATGGTGAAGCCTGAGTTGGCGATCCGCTGATTGTTTTGATGGATAATATTGTACCAACCAGAGGGAACCTGATAAGAGCTCCAATGAAAACCCTGTAAAATGACATGGTAGCTTTTGGCTTGTGCAGATAAGGAAAAAACGAAAGGCAGAAACAAAAACGAAACTATAAGTTGTCTATATATTTTGTAATTTTTCATGTTTTCACGATACCCGAATTTATTTTGAGAAGACAAAAAGAATATAAAGTTTGAAAAGATTAGCTGCGCCACGCATCAATTCTTACGAAATGAGTCACGAAAAGGTACCAAATTGCATCCTATCTACATTTCTCTTCGGAAAAATTTTAGGTAATTCACATTTCAAGAGGTAACAATGTCAGTAAAACGTGCAAAATGGGCCATTTTCTTATTTTCCGTCATAGGACTGTGTCATGCCGCTTTAGCCGTTTCGAATGATCAGTTTGCCTATCACGGCTATGTTCGCTCCGGAGTTGGAACTAATGATAAAGGGGGCAGCCAGATCTGTGTGGGCAATTCTGGTGCAGGAAGCAACGAGTTTCGCTTGGGAAATGAGTGTGGGATTTACAATGAGATGGCTTTTCAAGCCAATCACTTAACAAACGCGAAAAATGGAGCTTTTTTTTACAGTGCCTACCGATTGGCGATGAGTGAAGAGGGGTATGGTGATTGGGAAGACAGCCCTATCGCTCTCCGTGAGGTGTATGCGGAAGGAGGCCGGTTTTATAAAACTCCTTATACCTTTTGGGCAGGGAAACGTTTTTATCGTGATAACGATATATTCATGAATGATTGGTACTATTATGCAGATATGTCAGGAAATGGGGCCGGCGTTGGTTCAATTCCGTTTTTCAAAGGTAATCTGGCGATGGCTTGGCTGCGCAAAGTCGTTAAAAAAGATCCGAGCGGCAACGAAGTTGTAACGAATGTTGGACACATGTCATTAGATGTTTTTGATTTTCGTTGGACGGGAGTCAAATTAGGCGAAAAATCTTATCTCAAGATGTGGTTAGCTCTTGCAAAATCCTCTTCTGGTGTGGACGTGAGTACCAATAAAATCTATCCGGGCCTATCTGGTGGCGCACTGGCGGGTCTTTGGGAGCTCCAATTAGAAAATGGTGGTTTTCATCACTTAGCCTTAATGTATGGTCGTGGTCCTTTAAATGATTTCTATATGAATTTTAATCTCTATGAAGAAGGCAGTGCCAACCAAGAGGCCGCCCAAAAAGCGCAAAGAGCGCGAGTGGTCAGTCATCTGCTGCATCGTCCATCAGATAAATGGGCCTATTTTTTAGCTTCACTAGCTGAATTTCGTGATAGTGGCGCGACAAGCAATAGTCAAGAAGGCTGGTATTCGGTTGGAATTCGGCCGATTTATTTTGTAAATGATCATTTTCAATGGACAGGACAGATAGGAACCTCCATTGTATCCGGGCAAGGTCAAGAAGACCGTATCTGGACGCGTGTCTCTTTAGGGCCTCAGGTGGCCTTAGGAAATGGTGTTTGGTCTCGACCTACAATTACGGCCTTTATTGCCTACAATCGGTGGAATGACGCGAATAAAACTTTGTTTAATGATCCTTCGCAACCACAGGTTGCCTATCAGGGAGAGACGGAGATGTGGAATTTAGGGGCGAGAATGGAGGTCTTTTTCTGATGTCATCTGAAAAGATATTGTTAAAAGATGTAAAGAAAAAATATGGAGATGTCGAAGTGATTCGACAGTTAAATCTTGCCATCGAGCCAGGAGAATTCGTTGTCCTTGTTGGCCCTTCGGGCTGTGGAAAGTCGACGATTTTAAGAATGATTGCTGGTCTGGAGGAGTTAACCGAAGGACAATTGTATATCAACGGTGAAGAAGCCACCCATACGCCAGCGAAGGATCGCAATCTCTCGATGGTTTTTCAAGACTACGCTCTTTATCCGCACATGACTGTTAAAGAGAACATGGCTTTTAGTCTCTCACTAAAAGGGGAGTCACAAGATGTGATTGAACGTCAGGTAGGAAAAGCCGCAAAGATGCTCAGCCTTGAAAAATATTTAGATCGAAAACCGGCGGCACTGTCTGGAGGTCAGAGACAACGAGTGGCCATGGGAAGAGCTGTTGTTAAAGGTGTTGATTTGATTTTGTATGATGAACCCCTTTCTAATTTGGATGCAAAACTTCGAACGAAAATGCGAAGTGAAATAAAACGGTTTCATCACGGTAAAGAGTCAACAGCGATTTATGTAACTCACGATCAAATGGAGGCGATGACCTTAGCGGACAAATTAGTTGTCTTAAGAGCCGGACAAGTGGAGCAGGTGGGCTCTCCGCTAGAGGTTTTTTCAAATCCGGCATCGGTCTTTGTGGCTGATTTCATTGGCAATCCCGGAATGAATTTCTTTAATGTCTCCGTGGAGCGCGAAGGACATCGCACGGTGATTCATCATCAAGATGGAGGTTTTAAAATGAGTCTTCCACAGAGCAAGGCTCAACTGGTGCACCC